>JAHFSN010000518.1 GCA_023265735.1 Spirochaetaceae bacterium
CGCGGCCACAGCGTCAAACAGGCGTTTCGCCCGGAGCCGGGTTTGCCACAGGGGGGTTCTCTTTTCAAAGCCTGACCTGGGCAACAGGAGCGCCCGGCCCGCTCCCTCCCGAAAACGAGCGCCAAAATACCCGGTGGCCTCCAGTCTTCGCCTCAGGAGGTCTTCGATATTAGAAGCAGTGACCAAGGAGAGGACTTCCTCCAAGTCTGTTTCCGGGGGAACGAGGACGAGGATTTGGTCGTCACCTGGGTAGGTTTCCAAGGCGTATCCAAACTTGTCTTCCCAGGCCTGAGCCAGGGCAAAGGCCCACGGCCGATTCACCTTTCCGCCCCAGAAGGTGTGGATGACATATTGGTCGGCGTCTCCGCCACCCTGCTGGTCCCGAGAATCGACCCTCTCGACGACGGTGCGCCATCGGTGGGGCAGGGCACCCGTGGCGCTCAGCTCCCGCTCCAGGCAGGAGACCAAACCATCGGTTGCCGCCGAATCCAGACCACGCGAGGTCAACGATAGTCGCCATTGCGCGAGCTCTGTCCCCCCCGTCCTCAGCGCCCGGTCCGCTTCTTCGAGAAAAAGACCGATCTTTTCGGCCAGAAACCAGCTTCGGTCCTGGTCCTCGGCGCTCCAGAAAGGAATGATGTGGGGCGGGGCGTCGACGGACACGACACGGACGGACTGATCGTCCATGGCCTCGATCTTCCAGACTTGAGCCCCCAGGGCGAATCGATCGCCCAGGTTTCTCTCCCAGACAAACTCCTCGTCGAGTTCTCCCAGTGCAGCGCCGGTCCGGGCGTCGCGCATCGTGAAGTACCCTCGGTCGGGGATGGTTCCACCGGAACTGTACAAGAGGAAAGGGACCCCGCGTTTTGCCGACCAGTTCCCCGTGACGGGATCCTGCTCGATCCGCGGTTTGAGATCAGGGATTCGCGTTCCGGCATAGCGTCCGGCCAGCATGTCCACCACCAGATCGAAAGCCGACCTGTTCAAGTTTCGGTAGGGCCAAGACCGTCGGACGACCTCGAACATCTGGTCCGCCGACCCCGGGGCGGAACACAGCATCGACAGAAGGGTCTGGGCCAGAACGTCGAGGGGACCCTCGGGGATGGTCAGTGGCTCGACGGACTGCGTTTGAATGCACTCCACGATCACGGCAGCTTCCACAAAATCGGTGCCGTGACTGGGATAGAGTCGAGCCCGACTGACGGCACCGATTTTGTGACCGGCCCGGCCGACTTTTTGGATCGCCGAGGCCGCCGTCCGGGGCGTCTGCGCCAAGATCACTTCGTCCAGGTCGCCGACATCGATGCCCAGTTCCAAGCTGTTGGTGGCCACCAGCATCCTGAGTTCCCCGTTCTTCAGTTTCCCCTCAACCTCGTGGCGGATGTCCTTGGAGAGGGACCCGTGGTGGGAGTAGGCGACCAAGGCTTCCTGTCCTTCGTTGAGGAGCCGGGCGAGCTTCTCGCAGGACCGGCGGCTGTTCGTGAACACCAGCGTCGATGCTCTGTCCCCCACCGTAGACCGAAGCTCCAGGGCCAAGCTCTCCCAAAAGACCTTTCCGTCTTCAGCCTCCCGACGTACTCCAGGCACCAGCACCTTCACGTCGTAGACCTTGGATGCCGCGCTGACAACGAGATGGACCGGCCGCGGCTGCCCTTCGGACGAGAAGCCTCCCAGCGCCCGTGCCACGACTTCCGGGGGGTTCACCGTGGCCGACAGCCCGACCCGCTGAAACTCGGCCAGGCTCGAGAGTCTTTCCAGGGCCACGAGGAGCGAGGTTCCCCTCTTCGAGCCGACGACGGCGTGGACTTCGTCGACGATGACCAGCTTCAGTCCGCCGAACAGATCGCGGGACCGGGGCTGGGTGAGCAGAATATTGAGACTCTCGGGAGTGGTGATCAGGATCTCCGGGGGACGCCGCCGCAGGCGCCGCCGCTCGTCCTCGGGTGTATCGCCCGAGCGGACCATGACCTCGATGTGCGGAACCGTGAGCCCCGCCGCGGAGAACCGTTCCAGCAATTCCCCGAGGGGACCAAGGAGGTTGCGCTGGATATCGTTGTTCAGGGCCTTGAGTGGTGAAATGTACAGGACTCGCAAGCCTTCGGCCCAGGACCCCCGCAGGAAATGGTCGAGGGCCCCCAGAAAGGCGGTCAGCGTCTTTCCCGTGCCCGTGGGGGCGCAGACCAGAACGTTCTCGCCGGCCCGGATGAGGGGCCAGGCCTTCGCCTGCACATCTGTGGGTACACCTTTGCGTTCGGCGAACCACTGCTGGACGATAGGATGAAACAAGGAAGATTCTTCCAAGGGGGCCTCAACTCGGGGTCTTGCGTTCGACGGGACGAAACTTCCGTCTCGATGGGTCCTATGGTAGGGGCAAGGTCGGTTTGAGAAAAGAGGTCATGGGGACAGAGCACGTTGACAGGCGGCCTCGGACCCGAAAGATGGCGGCATGAACATTCTCTTCAGTGGCACAGGTGCCGTGGCCACACTTTTTGGCTGGGCCTTTTCCCAAGCGGG
>JAHFSN010000048.1 GCA_023265735.1 Spirochaetaceae bacterium
CAAACTTCCGAGGCGGCCAAGGGCCAGTACCACACGCTGCTTGAGAAGTATTCCCCTTTCCGGGCCATGCTCGACCACGTCTTGTTTGTCGCCGGTGACGGCCGCTGGGCTGATGCGACCAAGGTTCTGGCTGAAGGCACCACCGTTACTGAGGGCCTCCAGGCCCAGATGAAGGACTTCATCGTCTTCAACCAGACCGCCGGCGAGACGGCCATCGCCGAGGGCCTTTCGGTGGCCGACCGGTCGATGCTTGTTCTTTTGGGACTGACCCTGGTGGCTTTCGCCCTGGCGTCCTGCCTTTCCTGGATCCTGACCCGATCTCTGGTCCTTCCCCTTCGTGGCGCTTCGCGGCTGGCGGCCCGGGTATCCGAGGGTGACCTCACGGCCCGTTCGGAAGCTCGAACCGTCCGCCGGCGGGACGAAATGGGCCTGCTGGCCCAGTCTCTGGATGCCTTAACCCAGAATCTGACCGGCCACGTGGAGACAATTCGGCAGACCGGCGCCAGCATAGGCGCATCGGCCGAGGTTCTCGACAATCGGGCCTCCGATTTTGCCGCTGTGGGATCGCGAATCGATGGGGCGGCCGGGGAGGGGCAGCGGCTGGCTGTTCTCCAGACCCGGGGAGTGACTCAGAGCAACGGAGCCGTCCAGTCCATTCTCAAGACCATCGAGCAGCTGGACAGTCTTGTGGCCGAGCAGGCTGCCAGCGTTGCCCAGACCACGGCAGCGCTGGAGGAGTCGGCGTCAACCACAGCCTCGATCATCGGCTTCACGGAAAGGATGGAAACCGTGTTCGCCGAACTGAAGATCCGATCTTCTGAGGGGCGGCAGCGTCTATTGGGCATGCTCGAGAAGGTCCGTGTCATGGCTGACCAGTCCCAGCACCTTCAAACAGCGAATACTACTATCCAGAGCTTAGCATCCCAGACGGGCCTTCTTTCGATCAACGCCGCCATCGAAGCCGCCCACGCCGGCCAGGCTGGGAAAGGGTTCTCAGTGGTCGCCGATGAGATCGGAAAGCTGTCCGAATCGTCGGCCCAGCAGTCCAAGGATGTGAGCCGGGAGATCGGCATCCTTGAGGAGCTTATCGAGGTCGTCTCCCAGGAGGCCGCCCGGTCTCAAGCGGCCTTCGACGCCATCTTGGAGCACATCGACGCCCTAGGGACAGTGCAGACCCAGATCCGAGCGGCCATGGCCGAACAAGAACTGGGGAACCGGGAAATTCTTGAGGCCACGGGCCAGGTCAACGCGGTTACTGGAGCCGTTCGCGACGGTTCTGCCCGCATCCTCGAAGATAGCCGGGGTATCGCTGCGGAGATGGAGAGGATCCACCAATCGGCCCAGCAGCTCAATTCGGGCATCGACCTGATCCTGGCTGAAACCCGCAGTCTCAACTTATCGGCGGCCGAGATCAAAGAGGACTCCAGCCGTCATCGTGCCCTAGCCGACCAGCTAGACGAGGCCGTGGGTGTGTTTCGGTTGGAGGCCGAACAGCAGGGCAGAACCCAAGGCTGACCTGGTGCCACAAACGCGATCAGAACGCTCCAATCACGTGAATTCTTTGAGCCTCAATATCTGATGGACCGGAAACAACATTTCGACTAGCCAGGAAGGCTTCCCTAAGATTCCTCGTTGTCCCGTCCGACGGTGCCATAACCCGCCAAAACGCCAATCCTGCGGATGGTCGGCCAGCCCGGCCTTCACCGGTTCTTGGTCGATATGCCCAAAGATCTGCACGAACTCCCTGAGGCTTTCCACAACCTGAGAGAAGAACCGTCCGCCCCAAACATGGCCCGTCAGGCGATGAATCCGGTTCCACGCCATGGCAAAGACACTCATGATCCATTGCATCACCGACGACAGCCTCGCTCCATTTCGCGGGCGTATCATGAGATGGAAATGGTTGCCCATCACGCAGAAGTTCTCGACATCGAAATCGTACTTCTGTTTTGCTCTTTTGAGAACTTCTATAAACAACGCCTTCATCGGCCGGGACTTCATGATCATCTCTTTCCGGTTCGCCCGGGCAACGACGTGGTACAGCGCCCCGTCTACCAGTCTTCTCGGTCTTCTCATACACGCTTTGACGGCTTTGCTGGGATTGCTGCTTCAGCTTGGCATTTTGCCGGTGAGCTCTGTCCCCACAGCACTTTGACCCTAGCGTGCCACGGGAGGCCCTGCTGAAGTCTGGCTCTGTCCCCTAGCGGCGAGCCCCCGCGGGCATTATCCGAGGAGTGACGCGCTGTCGGTCTCGATGAGCCGCTTCAGTTTGCCGATAAATCGCGCGGCCGGGGCCCCGTCGATGAGGTCGTGGTTGAACACGGCGGTCACCGAGACGATCTCGCGGATGACGATGGCGTCGGAGACAACTACCGGCTTCTTGTAGACGCTGCCAAAGGCAAACGAAGCCGCTTTGGGGCCCCCGATGTAAGGAACGATGAACCCGGGAACGCTGAGATACATGCTCACCGAGGTGACGAACAGAGTTCCCGATAGATTCTTCACTAGCCCATGGTCGCGCAGGGCCCGGCGGAACAGCCAGGCTACCAGGCTCCGGGGAAGGGTTCCCAGAAGGTCCTGCCAGAACTTCGAGTCCAAGAAACCTGTGGCCGACGACTGGTCCCGCTTGGCGGCGTCCATCTCGTCGGCGATCTGGCTCACCGTCTTGTGGACCACGTCGCGCAGCACATACTGGCGGTTCTCGACACCCCGGCTCGTGGAGATCTCGATGGGGACGGCGATATCGACGGTGTCGAAGGTCGTCGTTCTGCGGTAGTCGATAAAGGCGTTGAACAGCGGTTCGGAGGCGACCGTGTGGCCCACAGCCTTCAAGAAGAAGGCGTAGAGGCTGCCGCCCTTGCCCTCTCGGCGGGCCTGCCGGAGGGTCGGACGAAGCCGGGAGATGTCGAATTCGAGGAGGCCGAAGAAGTTGTGGCCCCCGGCCGCCAGGTCGAATCCCTGGATGGCCAGCTTTCGCGAAAGAGAGGTCTTCTGGGTCTTCACAAGTCGTCCACCGGGGCCTCGTGATCGACCCAATTCAGCTCACTGTCGACCAGAAACTGCTGGGGCCAGTTGACCTCCTTCTCTTTGAGACCAACGAAGCCGAGAACGAGGTCGGCCAGGTGCTGGGCCCCCGCGAAAGTTGGCTCCCCGAGGAACCGCTGGAGGCGGCCGTCGAAGTCCCCCGGCTTGCGGGGTACCCGGGCCGTTTCGGCCAGAAGCCACTTGTGGTACGGGTAGAGTCTCTCGTTGGCGTTGAGGAGGGTTCGGCAGAGAAACAGCACGAGCTTCTGGGTGGATAGGTACATGAGGTAGCTGTTGGCCTTGGCCTCCGCCTGGCTCAAATACCACTTCCACGCCAAAATCTGGCTCACAAACCGGGTCTGGCGCGACGCCTTCTGCTCCACGGGGAACCGTGTCACCCGGGTCAAGAGCGGTTCCAGACCCGCGATCCGGGACCGAAGGATTTGGGCGCCCTGGAAAGCGTACCGGCTGGGGTCACTCCCCCTCTCGGCGATCTCCTCGAGAGTGCCGGGGCTGACGACCTTGCAGTCGACGTAGCCGCCTTCGTACTGGCAGATGTCCCAAAGGCTGAAGGTGAGGGTCCCCGCTGCCTGACGGCGGGCATACTCCTCTTCGGTGGCCACCAGGACGATGTCCACGTCGGATAGGGCCCCCGCCAGCCCGTGGGCCAGGGAGCCGGCTAGGAGGAGGGCCGAAAATTCGTCCCGGGCCGTGTAGAGAGTCACGAAATCGTCAATAGCTTTCTGATGATGGGGTTCCACACGGTCAGCATAACTCACCTCAGACCCGGTAGACCACAGGTTTCTCGGTCTCCATAATGGCGGCAAGGAGCCAGCGATCGTGGACCCCAAACCTTTTCCCGCGTCGTCCCTGGTCGACCGGGTGTACCACCGGATCAAGCGCGACCTCTTTGACTTCCAGCTGCTGCCCGGGGACAGGTTCACCGAAACCGAGGTGGCCCTTCGGGTTCAGGCCAGTCGGACCCCGGTTCGCGAGGCCCTCATGCGCCTGGAACGGGAAGGCTATCTTCAGATGAAGCCCCGGGCAGGGTGGCAGGTGAAACCCTTCGATTTTCATCTGTTCCAGGAGCTTTACGACCTGCGGGCCATCCTCGAGACCGCTTCCCTTCGCCGTCTGGCCGCTGGCCCAGTTAAGCCGTCCCTCGAGACCCTGGCCCGGATCTGGACCGTCGCTCCCCTGGAACGCATCAAGGACGGCCAGCGTCTCTATGAAGCCGACGAAGAGTTCCACCACACCTTGGTGGCCGAGGCGGGGAACGGGGAGGTGACGAGGCTCCACCAGGAGATCACCGAGAGGATCCGGATTGTTCGGCGGCTGGATTTCACCAACCCCGCCCGGCTGACCGCCACCTACGATGAGCATCAGGCCATCTTGGAAGATCTTCTTGGCGGGAGGGTCGACAAGGCCTGTACCCGGCTCGAAGGGCATATTGCCGGAAGCCGTGCCGCCGTCGAGACCATTACCCTGGCCCGGCTGGAAACGGCCCGGTCCCTGCGCTTTGAAGGTTGAGGGGGCTCAACTCCTCCCCGTTCCTCCATTTGGGTTTACCATGGGCTCATGACGACCGCCCTCATGGTCCGCCGGATCGACCAGAACGAGTACGACACGAAACTATGGAAGACGGCCTACGACCTCGCCAGCCTTCAGCGATCCAACCTCCTTCTGGTTGCGGGGCATTCGTCGTTCGCCGATGATCCCCTTGACCGGGTCCAGTCTGCGGTCTACAGGACCTTGAACCCTCGGCTCGCCGATGGGGTCATCATCTCCCACACCGTTATGCTTTGGATGACCGAAGAAGACGCCAAAAAGTTTGAGCGCGAACTTCCGCCCCTGCCCTCGGTGGCTCTTTCGATCAAGCTGGGGGACAGAGCTTGCGTTCAAGTGAACAACGCCCCCGGGTTGCGGGACCTCATGAAGCACCTGATCCGGGTCCATCGTTGCCGTCGCATCGTGCACGTCCGGGGCCCCCAAGGGAACCAGGAAGCCCAGGTTCGAGAGGACATCTGGAGGCAGGAGCTTCTCGCTGCGGGAATCGAGCCTCAGGAAGAGTGGCTGGTCCAGGGGCACTACCTCAAAGATGTCCTGGAAGGTATCGGCAAGAGGTTGGTGGCCCAGGTCGGGAGGGATTTCGACGCCGTGGTCGCGTGCAACGACACCGCCGCCTTTCGGGTCATGGAAGAGCTTCAGGCCCTGGGATATCGCGTTCCCTCCGACGTGATCATCACGGGGTTCGATGACAATCCCCAGTGCCAATTCTCTTCGCCTTCTCTGACCACCGTTCGACAGCCCATCACCCAGCAGATGCAGCGGGCCTGGGCCGTTCTCCGCGAGCAGCTCACGTCCACGACGCCCCTTCCCGACGAGGCCTTGGAGACCTCGCTGGTGGTCCGTACCTCGTGCTCCTGCGGCACCGACGCCTGGACTCCGGGCAGCCACGTCGACCTTGACGCCGTCCGCGACAAGGTCGTCGGCATCGTCGAGGCCAGCGGCCAAACCCCGGGGGTTCGTTCTGATCTGGCTGTCTTGGCCGGTCTCCATCAGATCGAAATCGAAGCCCTCCAGACCCGTGTCAGGGCCATGAGCGACTTCGATCGGGCCCTCAATCAGGTCACCGACCGCGACCAGCTGATCGCGGCCCTGCACCAATGGCTGCCCGTCCTCGGGGTGTCGCGGTTTGCCCTCCTAGCTACCTGCAACGCCCAGGGCGATCTAGAGCCGTTTCCCTGTACTAATAGACCCGGGACTCTCCTCCCCGATCCCCCCGACTTCTTCCGTGTTCTCACCAGCCTCCCGCGGATGGACTTTGGACCTAAGGTGCTGGCGGGTCCCGAGCTGTCACTGGACCCGTGGTTCTCTCAGATCTCCCCCTTCATTATGGGGACCTTTCCTCTGGTCATGGGACAAGTCTGGCACGGACTGGCCTTCCTCGAGGTTTCTCGGGAGGCGGGTCTCCTCGAACGGGCCATCCAGGAGCAGCTGGCTTCGGTCTTTGATCGGCTCACCAGGGAAAAAGCGTTTCGAGAAACCACGTCGGCGGCCCGGGTCCGCGAACTTGCCCACCAGGAGGGCATGGCCACCCTCCGGCGCCTGGTCGCCGAGGTGGCCCACGAGGTCAACTCCCCCCTGGGGTCCATCGTGTCGTCCAACTCGTCGATTACCTCGGCCCTGGCGGGTCTCGAGGACGAATGGGTAGCCCAAGTTGCGGGGACCAATGATCAGGGACACCGAGCGGCCCAAGCCCTGGTGGACGCCATGAGAGGGCACGCGGGGTTTGATTTCCCTGCGGACTATCGGAGCCGCCGGGCGGCCCTCGTGGTCCGGCTGCAGGAACGCCAGTTCGATGATCCGGAAGGAGGGGCCGAGATCCTGGTCTCCCTGGGGTTCACCGGCGACGAACCTCAGTTCGACGACCTTTTCGCCAATTCAAGGTTTCAACAGGGCTTGTTGTCCTTGGGGCGACTGGCGGACTTTCGGGTCTCCACGAGAATCATTGGATTGGCTACGGACAAGATCCGCAATTTCGTCGCCAAGCTTCGGTCGACCACCCAGGTGGAGGGAGGAGCCCTGTCCGAGGTGGACCTGAGGGAGAGCCTGGAAACGTCGCTGCTCCTTCTCAAAGGAGAACTGAGTCGGGGCGTGGCGATCGTCTGGCAGGTAAGCTCTGTCCCCCGGGTCTGGTGCCACCCCGACGAAATTCAGCAGGTGTGGACCAACTTGCTCCGAAACGCCTTCCACGCCATGGGCCACCGGGGGGTCGTGACCCTCCGTCTGGGCCCCGAAGAGGACTGGGTGAGGCTCGACATCGTCGACACCGGAACGGGGATCTCCTCGGCCGACCGCCAGCGGATCTTCACGCCGTTCTTCTCGACGAAACCCGAAGGTGAGGGGCTGGGCCTTGGACTGGATATCTCCCGCCGGATCGTGGAGGGCTCCGGAGGCCGCATTGCTTTTGAAAGTGTCCCCGGCTTGACCACGTTCTCGGTCTGGCTCGTCCCCGTGACCGGTTCGGACCCCAGGGGCTAGACGCTTTCCATTGCCCAGGGCTCCGGCTCCGGGTATACCTGAAGCCATGAGTTTCCGCCTCGTCTTCAAGCCGATTCCCGACACCTCCGAGCCGGGTGTTCCTGATCCCCGGGTGCTCCGGTCGTGGCTCGATGCCCGAAATCATCCCACGCCTCCCCTGGACACCTTCGAGGAACGCCGAAACGCCCGTTGGCCCAGCCTTGACCTGGCCGGAGACCGGGTGACCACCGAGGTGGCGCACCTCCCGACCCGGGGGGGCACCGTGACCGCAAAACTCTATCGACCCCGGCCCGAGGGACCTCTGCCCGTGATCGTGTACTTCCACGGCGGGGGGTTTTGTGAAGGCAGCCTCCTCACGGTAGAGAATCCCTGCCGTTTCCTGGCCGATCGGGCAGGAGCCTTGGTGGTCAGCGTGGACTATCGCCTGGCCCCCGAGCATCCCTTTCCGGCGGGGCTGGACGACTGCTGGGACGCGGTGGTGGCCGTCCATGGCCAGGCCGCGGCCCTGGGGATCGATCCGGGCCGTTTGGCCGTGGCGGGAGACAGCGCCGGGGCAAACCTGGCCCTGGGGTGCAGTCTCCTCGATCAACGGGAACTCCCCCGGAGGATCGCGGCCCAGCTGCTGGTCTACCCCGTGGTCGACCTCCGGTTGGCCGGCGAGCACGGGGCCTGGTCCGAAGACGACTACGAGGTGAACGAGGCCCACGATCTGGTGAGGGCCTCCCTGCGTTCGCTCCAAGACGCGGGACCCTTCTTCAACGAGAACTACCTGGCGGGCCACCCCGCCAGCGACCCCTTGGCGTCGCCGCTCCTCCATCCTCGGCCCCAGGAGTTTCCGCCCACGGTGATCCTCACCGCCGAGTACGACTTCCTTCGTGTGGAAGGGGAGGTGTTCGCCCAGCGGTTGGCCCACGCCGAGGTGCCGGTCCGGGCGGTGAGGTACCGGGGCATGGACCATGGGTTCTTCGACAGGCTGGGCCACTTTCCCCAGGCTGCCGACGCCGTGGAGGAACTGGCGGCCTTTTTCCGTTCTACGGTGGACCGCCGGGCCCCGGGCCGCCTCGACGACCAGCTGAGCTTCCTCCTCGAGATCGACAAGCTGAAGACCGTGATCCGGCGCAACGAACTGGCCGACGCCAGCCGTCGGGAGAACACCGCCGAACACAGCTGGCACCTGGTGATGTTTGCCCTGACCCTGGCCGAGCACGCCGCCCCGGGCGTCGACGTGGGCCACGCTGTGAAACTGTGCGCGGTCCACGACCTGGTCGAGATCGACGCCGGTGATACTTTCTTTTGGGACGAAAAGGGCTACCAGGACAAGGAGGACAGGGAGAGGGCCGCAGCCCGGAGGGTCTTCGGCCTTCTGCCCGCCGACCAAGCGGCCCAGTTTCTCGCGTTGTGGGAGGAGTTCGAGGCGGCCCAGACCCCCGAAGCCCTGTACGCCAACGCCGTCGACCGTCTGGCGCCCGTCCTCCTCAACACCCATTCCGGGGGACAGAGCTGGAGGGAGCATGGCATCTCTGCCACCCAAGTGCGACAGAAGATGACCCTCATCGCCGAGGCCTCGCCCCGCCTGGGTCAGGCGCTGGAGCGGCTGATCAATGAGGCCGAAGCCAAGGGCTACCTGGCCCCGGAGGCGAAGCGATGACCCTTATCACGGTGTTCCTGACCATCCTGCTGATCATGGATCCGTTTGGGTCCATTCCCGTGTTTCTCAGCCAGCTTAAGCACCTAGCTCCTGGCCGCCGGCGCCTTATCATTGTCCGGGAACTCCTGATCGCCCTGGGTATCCTGGCGGCATTCCTCTGGTTTGGCCAGGCGGTACTGTCGGGTCTCCACCTCGACCAGCAGGCCCTCCAGATCTCCGGGGGAGTCATCCTCTTTCTCATCGCGCTTAAGATGATTTTTCCCCCCGAGACCAACGGTCCCGCCGTGGAAACGCCCCCCCCGCACGAGCCCCTCATTGTGCCACTGGCGGTGCCACTCGTGGCGGGCCCCTCGGCCATGGCCTACGTCATCCTGATCAGCACCCAGTACCCCGACCGCCGCTGGGAGTGGCTCATCGGCTTAGCCATGGCCTGGGCCGTGAGCGTCCTCGTCCTCCTGATGGCCGACGCCCTGGCGAAGGTCCTAGGAGACCGGGTCATCACCGCCATTGAGCGGCTCATGGGCATGATTTTGACCACATTAGCGGTACAAATGCTGTTGGACGGCCTCAAGATGGGCTAGACTTGGGACATGCAGATCCGAAGCGCAGAACTGTTCCAACGATTGGAAA
>JAHFSN010000049.1 GCA_023265735.1 Spirochaetaceae bacterium
TTGTCGAGTCCCACGAGCGGGACGCCCCAGCCTTCGGCAAGGCCCTTGGCGGTGGCCAGTCCAATTCTGACGCCGGTGAACGAACCGGGGCCCAGGGTCACTCCCACCACGGTCGGTCTCTCCTCCCCGCACAGCTCCCCAATGGCCTGGAGCAGTTCCCGGGCGTGGTTGCCCTGGGAATCGAGGTTGACCCATTGGTCCGACCGGGCTGGTTGCTCCGTCCGCTTTGCCACGAGGAGTCTTTCGGTGCAGGTGTCGATGACCAGGATCATGAAAGGCTTCCTTCGGTTTCTACAGTTACCCGGCGGCCCCGGGGGCGGAGTTCAAGCCGGAGGGTCCAGTGGGGAACGCTGAGGGCGCCGCCAAGGCGGTCGGCCCATTCAATGAGGCAGACCCCCCCGCGCTCAAAGTACTCCCAGCCTCCGATCAGCTCAAATTCCTCCTCCGAAGAGAGTCGGTAGAGGTCCATGTGGAACAGCGGGAGTCGACCCAGATACTCGTGTACCAGGGCAAAGGTGGGACTCGTTACGGGATCCTGAACCAGCAGTCCCCGGGCGATTCCCTGGGCAAGGGTGGTCTTGCCGGCTCCCAGGGTGCCCTCGAGAACGACAACGGAACCCGGCCCAAGTTCCGCCGCAAACCCTTGGCCAAACTCGATAGTGGCCTGAGCCGACGCAAGGTACTGGGACGTCAGAGCAAGGATCCCTTTTTGTCGAGGGTTTGGATCTCGGCCTTCAATGATTTGAGGATAGGAATCAACGGGTAGTTGACGGGGTCGACAAAGTTGATGCGAATGTCCTTGCTTCCCGTCGGGGACATTTCCACGATGAATTCGATCCGGTGGGAAAGGGTCTTTCCGTCGGAGGCGTCGAAAACAGCTCGGGCGGTGTACTCGTTTCGATAGTGGAGGGCGACGTCTTTTCTCACGATGTCCGCAATATGGGTCAACTTCATGGCACCACCCTTCACGTATCTTAAAGGACGCCGGGAGCCGGGTCAAGAATGTCCGTCCCCGCAAAGCTTTCCCGAAGGCCGCCTAACCGGGGGCAGAGTTCGTATTCAAAGAGGTCGGTCAGCAGGACGTAGTCCCCGGCCTTCAGGGCCGTCTCGGCCTCCAGCAGGAAAGGCTGGAGTTCGGTTTGCACCGTCCTCCAGGCAGCCTCCTTCCCTGGCTGGCGGCGAAAATAGAGGCTCGCTTGGCGTCCTATGGTGTCGAGCACTTCCAATAGACCCACGATCAGGGCAAAGCCGTCCTTGTCCCTGCCGGTCTGGAAAAGGAGCCCCAGCTCTTCGAGGGACCCCAGGGACGCGTCGAGGCGGTCCAACGAGCCGCGCAGATGCCCACGGGGGTCGTCGTATTCCTGGACCAGACGCAGGGCCTCGTCCCTCACTTCGAGGGATGCGGCCCTCAAGGGAGCCTCGTCCCAGGGGCCGTCGAGGGCCTCCAGGGCCGGCGCCAAACGGGGAAGGGAAGGGCCCAGGACTCCCAGGAGGACTGGACGAAGCGAGCGGTACTCCCCGCGGTAGGAGTCCCACCCGGAAACGGGTTCCTCGGAGAGAGCCCCAAAAAACTGAACCACGAGGTTGAGGGCGGCCCGGTCACGGTCCTGGGCAGGCACGGCCTCCATTTCGAAGTCGGAAATTGAGGAGAGAGGCGTGTCATCGTCGAGGGCAAAGTCCTTGCCGTCGGCCAGGAAGCTCACGACGGTCCAGTCCTGGTCAGCTGCCCATTTTTCCAGGGACCGCGCCAGCTCGGCGAGGGTCTTCTCCTGTTCCAAGGTGAAGTCGATGGGAACTTGATTGATGCGAATGGTCATGGTGTCCTTCAGTTTCCGTTATTTCCGCCGTTGCCGAGGTTGTTCATCGATTGGGCGCTCTTGTTCATGGAGTTCAGCGACGCTTCCATCTGGCCGTACTTGCGCTTCAGATCGGCCTGGTAGCGGGCCAGGTAGTCGTTGTAGTCGGCAATCTCCTTGGTCTTCGACTTGATCTGACCGTCGATTCCGGAGATTTTTGTGGCGTTGAGCCCGCCTAGCTGGGTCGAAGCCTTGAGGAGTTCGTCGACTTTCCAGGCGGCGCCGCTGTTGACGATGAGGGTGCCGTCGGTGCTGCTGCCGAAGAGCTTTCGGACACCGTCGAGATCCTTAGCCACCGCCGCGTCAAAGGTCGGTTCGTCCATCTCCATGTAGCCCCGCAGCTTGCTGACGTTCACCCGGTCCGAACCGCTTCCGGGGGTGGAGTTGGTGGAAATTCCCACCTGGGCCAGCAGGGTGTAGGCGGAGCCATCAGTTTGGTACGGGTCCATCATGATCCGCTGCAGGGTGTTCTTGATCTGGTTGAGCCCGATGTCCCCCTGAAACTTGCCGAGGCGGCTCTCTTCCTTCTTCTTTTCGTCGTCCGTGAGGTAGGTGGCTTCCTGCAAGATGGCCGAGCCCCCGCCGTCAGCCTTGCTGCTCGTCAGCACGAGGATCTCCGTGAGGAGACGGTTGTAGCTCCCCAGGAAGGTGATGACCGAGTCCTTGATCGCCTTACGGTCCGGCTCGACCTTCACCTTCACCTGGTCCTTCGAGGCCCCCAGGAGGTTAAGGGTAACCCCCGGGATCACGTCGGACACCGCGTTGCTGTCACGGACGACCTTGATGCCCTCAAATTCGAGCTCCGCGTCCCCGGCCCGGCTCAGGGCGTGCTGGGGCTCGAAACCATTGGCCTTGTGAGGATCGACCACTTCGATTTTCGAGATCTGGATAGACCGGGCCGAATTGCCGTTGGTCAGGTCGACCGAGGCCAACGACTCGCCCTCGGGGAGGGGGAACCTCAACTCCGTGGGGGTGGTCGATTCGGGAAGGTCGGGGAGGGTCACCGTCTTGGTT
Organism: Spirochaetaceae bacterium; assembly: GCA_023265735.1. GTDB lineage: Bacteria > Spirochaetota > Spirochaetia > JABEVK01 > JABEVK01 > JAIFLN01. Next base: position 2,871 of record JAHFSN010000049.1, read on the forward strand.
CCCGTTTGGACGCTGAGTCCTTGCAGGGTCTTGACTTCGGGGGGGGGCGGCGGGACGGTGGGAACGGGTATCTGGCCCTCCATTCCGGCCCCGGAGAGCGTGATTCCCTGGTAGGTGACGGTGCCGCCCTGGGGATAATTGAACCCCGAAGGGGGCGGGGCCAGGGTTTGTGCGGCCTGCGGAACGAACGATGCGGTGAGGCGCAGTTCCATACCCGGTCCAAGGGTGAGCGGTGCCGAGGGTTTCCACGATCGCTTTTCCCCGGGACCGACGGTATCGGTACCGGGCAGCAGGGCCTGGCCGGCGCTCTTTTCGGGACCCACCATGCCCAACTTGGTCAGCTCGGAGAGGGCGGTTCCCGAAATCGAGAGCCCATTCTTGGCTCCGACCGGGACGGCCTCCAGCTGGAGGATCTTGGTGTCCGCCGTGTTCTTGATCAAAGAGCCCTTGAGGAGGGCGGGGTTCTTCAAGTTGACAGCATCGACGAAATTCTGGAGCTTTCCTCCCTTGAAATTGAGGACCAGCTCTTTGTCCCCAACCTTGAACCGGTACTCGCCGGCGGCAAGGGTCTGATCAAGGGGTACCTCCGCCGAGAGGAACCTATCGTTGGTGGCCTGTTTGAGGACCTTCACGTTGTATTCACCGTTGCTGGCGGTGCGGGTGGCCGACGCCGTCAGGGACTTTTCGTCCGAGGAGGTGGCGACCCGAGATCCAAAGGGATTGCTGAAGCCAAAGAGCGCCCGAGCCGAATCGCGGACGGCCTGCATCCGCTTGTTGGTGTCCTGCCAGACGACCTTGGTGTCTTCAAAGTCCTTCTTCTGGCCTTCGAGTTGGACAAGTTTGTTCCTCTCGACCTTAACGAGGTTCTCAATGATGGTCTGAGTGCCGTATTTGCTGTTGACGCCAGGGATACTGATGTCCGACACGGTCCCTCCGGCGGGTGGGGCCCCCCGGGGCGGGGGCCCTAGATCAATTTGTTGATCAGAAGTCCCACCGCCTCCTTGATGCTCTTGTGCAGCTTCTGCAGCTCGGCGGGCGGGAGTTCCCTGATTACCTTGTCGGTTTCGGCGTCGACAACCTTGACGATCACGTCGTGGGTTTCGCTATCGACGCTGAAGCTCAGCCTGTGGTTCATTGCCTTGGTGAGTTCGTTCATCTGGGCCACGGCGTGCTGGATCTCTTTGGGGTCCAAGATAGTTTCGAGAGGGACGGAATCTTGAGCTCTCTGGGGAGCAGCAACGGGTGCGGTTCGGCGCGGATCAGCCGCCTGGGGAAAAACAGGGTGTGTGACAGTGGCGGAGGGGAACAGCGCGCTGGAAATTTCGGTAGCCATGTTATCCTCCATGAAAAGAAGAAAAGGGGGACGCGGCCCCTTTTCCCATTGACGTTCAGCTCGCCAAAAGAAGACGTCCAGAATTCTCTTGTGCGAACAGGATCGTTAACCGAGGAGCTGGGTCACAGAACGGGTGTTGACGTTCGCCTGGGCGAGCATCGCGTTCCCGGCTTGCGACAGGATCTGGTTCTTGGTGTAGGACACCATCTGGCTCGCCATATCCACGTCTCGAATGCGGCTTTCGCTGGCAGTGAGGTTCTCACCGGCAATCGCCACACCCTTGTAAGCCATTTCAAAACGGTTCTGGTAGGCACCGAGGTCGGCGCGCTGCTTGGTGATCTTGTCGACGGCCTTGTCCAAGAAGGTCAGGGCAGTGTTGGCCGAGTTGGGATCAGCCAGAGAAATCGACTGCCGTCCCTGAGCTCCCTGGGTTTCAAGACCCAGAGCCGCTGCCGACATCGTCCCGATGAAGATGCTCTTGTTCTGGTCGACGTTGGCGCCCACCTGAATCTGAAGGCCCTTTCCGCCTTCCTTGGCAAACGCTCCGGTCAAGATATTCATCGTGTTGAATTGGGCATGGGAGGCGACGCGATTGATTTCGTCCACCAGCTGGCTCACTTCCACCTGGATGTTTTGCCGGTCACTTTGGGTATAGATGCCGTTGGCCGACTGGACAGCGAGCTCGCGAACGCGATGCACGATGTCCTGGGTTTCCTGCAGGTAACCTTCCGTGGTCTGAATGAACGAAATGCCGTTCTGAATGTTCTGTCCGGCCTGGTTCAGGCCGCGGATCTGCGACCGCATCTTTTCAGAAACGGCCAGTCCCGAAGCGTCATCGGCAGCCTTGTTGATTCTCTGTCCCGAGCTCAGTTTCTCCAGATCTTTCTGGATGTCTGCCTGGGAATTGCCGAGAACGCGGTTGGCGTTGATGGCGCTCATATTATGGTTAATGATCATGGTACCCTCCTGGATTCCATCAAGGCCATCCTTGACCTTGAACCTGCCTTTGAGAACTGCTGGGCACCACGCGTCGTGCTTCGCAGAACCGGTCGGGCAAGGAGCCGGGATCTCTTCCTTCGAAAAGGGAAATCCCGCGTCCTTACCCACCTCACCAGGGGAAATAGGAGGGAGCTGTCAAAGAACGAAAAACCAGCCGACGGGCCCGAAGGCCAGTCGGCTTTAAAGATACGCCCTTAGCCCAACAATTGCAAGGTTGACTGCGACCGCTGGTTGGCCTGGGCCAGCATGGCGTTGCCCGACTGAACCAGGATCTGGTTCTTGGTGTAGTCGACCATCTGCTTGGCCATGTCGACGTCGCGGATGCGGCTTTCGGCAGCCTGCAGGTTCTCGGCGCCCACATCCAGACCCTTCGTGGTGAACTCCAGCCGGTTCTGGTAGGCGCCCAGGTCGGCGCGCTGCTTGCTGACTTTGTTCAACGCAGCATCGAAAGTCATGATGGCCCGGTTGGCTTCGTCGGGGGAGGCCAGACTGATCTTCTGACCGCTTCCGATATCCTTGAGTCCGAGGGCCGAGGCGCTCATGGTGCCGATGTAGACCCGGGTCCGCTGGTCGACGTTGGCGCCAATATGGAACCACATCGCACTGGGGACATTGTTGGTTCCTTCCTGGCGGGCATAGGCGCCGGTCAGCATGTTCATGCCGTTGAACTGAGCGTGGCTGGCCACCCGGTCAATTTCGTCCACCAGCTGGCTGACTTCGACCTGGATCTGCTGGCGGTCCTGGGCGGTATAGATGCCGTTGGACGACTGGACAGACAGTTCGCGGAGCCGCTGGAGGATGTCCTGGGACTCCTGGAGGTAGCCTTCCGTGGTCTGGATGAACGAGATGCCGTCGGAGGCGTTCCGGGAAGCTTGGCCGAGGCCGCGGATCTGGGAGCGCATCTTTTCGGAGACCGCCAAGCCGGAAGCGTCGTCGCCAGCGCGGTTGATCCGCATGCCGGAGGCAAGCTTCTCCATGTTCTTGGTGACTTCCTTGACGGAGTCGCTCTGGACACGCTGAGCATTGATGGCGCTCAGGTTGTGGTTGATGATCATAATATTCCTCCTTGAATATTACGTCGAAGAGCCCAAACCGAAGTCTGGGAGACGCGGAACAATCGAAGGAAGCCGAATCCGTTCGACTCCTTCGCTGTTAGATCGGCAGATTAAGGAAAGAACTTGAATTTTTTCTGCAGCCACTGGGCCTGGACCGGCGCCAGGGGGGCCGTTTGCGGCGGAAAGAGGTCGCAGGTGAGCTTCCAGGCGTGAAGAAGCCAAGGAACTCCCAACTCGGAAGGGGTGGCTCCGCCCTGGTATTTCGAATCTCCCGCCAGGGGATGGCCCAGAGTCTGGGCGTGGACCCGGATCTGATGCGTCCGCCCCGTCCCCAGATCGACTTCGGCCAAGGTCAGGTTCTCGGTCCAGGCGAGGGGCGTGAACCTCGACGCGGCCTCGGCCCCTTCTTCGGGAGAACCGACCCGGGTCACCCCCGCCTCCCGCTGGAGGCGGTCTCGGGTTTCGGCAGGGGCCTCCAGGCGGCCGGTCAGGACGGCAAGGTAGGTCTTCGACACTCTCCGCTGGACGAGGGCCTCCGAGAATCCCTGGGCGCCCCTGAGGGTTCGGGAGAAGACCACGAGGCCCGAGGTTTCGCGGTCGAGGCGGTGAAGGGGTCCCGGACGAAAACCCAGGCTCGGGCCCTGGGATCCGTGCAGGTAGGCTCGAACCCTGTCGTCGAGGGCGGGTTCTTGGTGGAGTTGGGGATGGGACCCCCGGTGGACCACGAGACCCGAGGGCTTGTTGATCACAAGCCAGTCGTCCCCTTCCCAGACGATCCAGTCGAGGGGCAGAGACGACGCCGGGAGCGCCGGAAGGGTTCTGACGGGCCTGCCCGTCAAAAGAGCATCCCAGATCGCGATGGTGTCCCCCGGCTCCACCCGGCTTTCGGGCGCCGCCTTGGCTCCCCTCAACCGGATGTCCCCCTTGCGGAGGGCCTTGTGCAGGGTCCCCAGGGACACGTCGGGCAAGAGTCGTCTCAGGACAGTCTCCAGCCGCCGGCCTCCATCATCCTGGCCCGCGGTGAACTCGGTCCTCACTTCAGCGCGGTTTCCATGGTCGACGTGATGTTCTTCAGACTGCGGCTGATGGACTGGAGGTTTTCAAGGGTCTCCTGGGTCGATTTGGCCGTCGCCGGAGACGAGAGGAGCCCCACCACGGCGCCGGGGGACCCCAGGCCGTCCACCATGGTCTTCAGAGACTGGGAGGTTTCCTTGAGGGTGAGCAAGGTGGCCTGAAAATCCTTCGACGCCGGGTCCCAGGTCTGTTCGACCTTGGCCAAAATGCGGTTGGCACGCTCGGCGGTGTCGGCGGCCGCGTGGATGCCCCGCTGGGCGTCGGCCAGGATGGTATCGACCGACTCGGCCTTGTCCAAGATCCTGTTGGCCTTTTCGGCGGCGTCCGCGGCGGCCTTCACCCCTCTCTCGGTGTCGGCCACGATGCGGTCGAGGTTCTGGGCATGGGACGAGACGAAGTCGGCCAGGATGCGGCTGGTGGTTCCCAATTCGCGGATGAGTGAGCTTCCTCCGTCGACCAGGAGCTTGAGGTCCAATCCGGGCTGACCCTGGATAACCTGCCCCGGCAGCACAGGCGGGGCATCGGGTCGTCCTGCGGCGATATCGATGTACTGGTCTCCCAGGAGTCCTCCCGTCACGATGGAGATTCGATCCTCGGAACGGACCACGAGACTGGAGTAGAGGGAGAGTTCAACGTCGACTTTTCGATGGTCCTCGGGAGCCAAGGAGACCTGGGAGACGCTTCCTACCTTGACGCCGGACTGTCGGACCGGCGACCCGGACTGGATGGTTCCCATGCCTTCAAACCGGACACGCACATTGGTGCTTCCCCCGAAATCGATCCGGAACACCAAGAGATAGGTGAAGACCAGGAGGGCGATGCAACCGATGACAAAGAACAAGACACGAAAGGGTCTAAATTTGCTGTCCACTGTGGATCTTCTCCCGGGCCGTGATAAAGGTTTCCCAGATCCGCGATCCCGGGGCCAGGGCCTCGGTGCGGTTCTGGCAGGCCACGATGGACCCGGCGTCAAGCAAGGCGATTCTGTCCCCCAAGTATCGGACCAAATCAAGATCGTGGGTAACGACCACCGACGTCAACTGCCTTTCGGTGGCGACCCGGTGAATGAGGGTCTCTACCAGGGCCGACGTGGCGGGGTCGAGTCCCGTCGTCGGCTCGTCGTAGAAGAGGTAGTCGGGGTCCTGGACGAGGCAGCGGGCGAGGGCGGCCCGCCTCCTCATCCCCCCCGAAAGGTCGGACGGCTCCTGGTCGAGGGCTTCGGTCATGTCGACCAGGGCCGCCAGGTCACGGACCCTTCGGTCCAGGTCGGCACCCGAGGCCAACCGGTGGTAGCGCAGGGGAAAGGCGATATTTTCGTACACCGTCATGGAGTCGAAGAGTCCTCCGTTCTGGAGGAGCATGCCGATCTTGGCCCGCAGATCGGCCCGTTTCCGGGGCGACAGAGGGGCCAGGTCCTGACCATCGATCTCAATCGAACCGGTCTGGATGGTGACCAGGCCCAGGATGGCTTTCAGCAGCACCGATTTTCCGATGCCGCTTCGGCCCAGGATGACCGTCGTTACCAGGTCGTCGATGTCGAGGTCCACGCCGTCGAGGACCAGCCTCGCTCCGAAGCCGACCCGGAGGTTACGAAGGCGGATCATGGGGGACTCCCGAGGGACACGGCGGTGGAAAGCATGCCGATGCCCAGGTCAATGAGGAGCACGCTGAACAGATTGACCACAATGGACCGGGTGGCGGCCCGTCCCAGGTCCTCCGCCCCCGACCCAGGAAACAATCCCAGGGCCACCGAATTGAGGGCCACGGCGAACCCAATGAGGAGGGACCTGAGGAGGGCGTTGGAGACGGTCCTTGGGCCCACAAACTGGAAGGCGTTCTGGAAGAACAGGGGCCAGGAGAGGTCC
>JAHFSN010000050.1 GCA_023265735.1 Spirochaetaceae bacterium
AATGGGATCCATGAGGTCGGCGCTCCCCAGAATGACACCCCCCAGACCTCGACCCTGACCATCAAGAAACTTGGTGGCCGAGTGGACGACGAGGTCGGCTCCCCAAGCCCCCGGATTCTGGAGATATGGTGTCGCGAAGCAGTTGTCGACGACCAGAAGCAGTCCCCGCTGATGACAGAGGTTGGCCAGGAACTCCAGATCGATGAGATCTAGACCGGGGTTGGTCGGAGTCTCGACGAAGACCAGCTTGGTCGCAGGGGTGATTTGCGCCGCCCAAAGTTCGGGTTGGCTGAGGTCAAATGAACTCGAAGTGATACCTAGCCTGGGGAGGATCTGGGTCAGGACCTGGTAGGTGGAACCAAACAGGGACCGGCAGGCCAGAATGTGGTCTCCGGCCTTGAGGGTTCCGGCCAGGGCTCCAAAGACCGCCGCCATGCCGCTGGCCGTGGCAACTCCGTCGTCCATCCCTTCCAGGAGCTTCATCTTGTCAACAAATTCGTCGTTGGATGGGTTGTCGTAGCGGCTGTAAATCATGCCTTCCGCCTCGCCTGCAAACAGCGCCCTGGCCTGCTCCGCTGTGTCAAAGAGGTAACTCGACGTGAGGTAGATCGGAGACGAGTGCTCGGCGTTATTCGACCGGTCCGTCTGGGTGCGGATGGCCCGGGTTTCGAAGTGAGCGGACGGGTAAGGATTGATCAATCGACCCGCTCCCAAGACCAGGTGATCTGGGCGGTCTTTTCGAGGGTCTTGGCCACGGAACAGTACTTCTGCATCGATAGGTCGACGGCTCTCTGGGCCGTCTTTTCGTCAAAGGCCCCTTTCAGTTTGTAGTTCACATGAATCGTGTCGAAGAGGGAGGGTTCCACCCCCTCCTGCCGGTGTCCATCAATCTCCACCTGAATGTCGTCGAGGGGCTGGTGGGACTTCTGAAAGATGACGACGATATCGATGGCCGAACAGCCGCCCAGGCCGGCCAAGAGCGACTCCATGGGACGGAACCCCCGACCGGTGCCCCCGATGGCGGGACTAGCGTCCAGGACCAAGCTGTTACCCTCTTCGTTTCGGGCCTCCAGGAAGAACGGAGGCTCCAGCCGTTTCACGGAAATCTTCATGCCGTTCAAGGTTACGGAGTTCTGGGAGGAAGTCAAGGCGAGGGCGCCCTTGAACCCGTGGGGGAAATCGATGAAACTAGTTCTATGACCCGAGCGCCGCTGCTTCCCGACGAGGAGGTGCGATTGGCTGGTCCCCAATCACACAACCTTCCCGCTACGGATTCTGGACGGGAATACGACGATTTCTGCCGGCTGGCGGCCCTCTTCTGCGGGGTGCCCATGGCCGTGCTTTCTCTTGTGGGTCACGAGCGTCCCATAGTACCTGGGTCGGTGGGGCTGGGAGATCGCGAAGCAGCACGCGGGACAGAGTTCTACGACAAAGTGATGGGAGAGAGGGGCGTATTCGAACTGTCTGACGCCACCAAAGACCCGCGTTTCGCGAACCATCCTCTCGTCGCGGGGTTCCCCCAAATCCGCTTCTTTGCAGGGCACGCGTTGGTCGCTCGAAATGGCCAGATTCTGGGGACGCTCTGCATCTTGGACCGGGCCTGTCGGAAACTGAAGCCCTTTCAGCACGAAGCCCTGGCGCTTATGGCTCGTCAGGCGGTCACCTATCTGGAGCTGCATCAGACCTTGGTCGAGCGCAACCAAAGAAACGAAGACAAGGATCGGTTTCTCTCCGTTATCGCCCACGACCTGAGGTCGCCCTTTTCCGGGCTTCTGGGTCTCACGGGACTCCTTCTGACCGAGGGAGAGACCATGGAGAGGTCGGAACTTCTCGGGTACCTTCGCATGATTAACCAGTCTCTGCGCCGGGTCTACGAGCTGTCGGAGAACCTTCTGAAATGGGCTCTCCTCGACCAGGCCAAAATGAGCTTTCAAGCGAAGGAACTCAGGGTCGAATCCCTCTTCGACGAGGTCGAAGCCTTTCAGAAGGACACCGCAGAGCAAAAGCACTTGGTCCTCAACCGGCGGTTGCCGCCGGACCTCGTCATTCAAGGCGACCCCAACCTCCTCGAAGCGTCGCTGCGCAACCTCCTCTCCAACGCGGTGAAATTCACAGCTTCCGGGGGTACCATCACCCTTTTCGCAGAGACCACTCCTACCGAGGTGAAGCTTGGAGTTCAGGATACCGGCCAGGGAATTTCCCGTGAGCAGCTGGAAGCCCTGGCGGCCGGTTCAGCGGCCCGGAGCCATCCTGGCACCGACGGAGAGTTAGGGACCGGGTTGGGCCTCACCCTCGTGCGGCAGCTGGCCGCCCGGCACGGCGGCGACTTGAGACTGGAGTCTCGGGTCGGCGTGGGAACCTCGGCCACCTTGGTGTTTCCCCGCTAAAAGGACCTTGGTTCTCCGGCCACCCGTCCGGTCGCCCAGCAGAGCTGGAGGCTGAACCCCCCCGAGGGTCTGTTGATGTCGAGGAGGTCGCCGGTGACCGCCAAATTAGGAATCTTCTTGCACGACATGGTCCTCCAGTCCACCTCTTCGATATGGAGACCTCCGGAACTCACCACGGCGCGACTTTCATCCATGAGTTTCTTGAAGGTGAAGGGAAAGCCCTTGAGCTGAGTTCCCAGGGCCTCGCGTTCGACTCGGGTCACCTGGGCAAGGGACTTGTCGGGGTCGAGGTTACCGGAAGAGAGGATACGCCCCACAAGCCGAGGGGCAACCAGGGTCCCCAGGGCGTTCTTCAGCTTCTTTCCCGGTTGGACGGCAAAGAGATTGACTAGCTGGCGGTCGAGGTCCCGGCTGTCAACGTCGGGAAAGAGGTCGAGTTTGAGGATGAGGTCGCCTCGGCGGGCGGTTTGGCTTCGCCATCTTGAGAGCTCGGTGGCAAAGTTGAGGACCACGGGCCCCGAGAGGCCGAAGTGCGTGAACAGGAGCTTTCCCCTCTGTCGCCCCAGCCTTTCGTCTCCGACCCAGGCCTCAATTCCCGCATCCGACAGGGCCAAGCCGGCAAGGTCGGCGACCCAGGGTTCCCGGAAGGCCACGGGGACGAGGCTGGGCTCGGGGAATCTGACCCTCAGCCCCAGGGCCTTGAGCCAGAGAAATCCGTCGCCGGTGGAGCCTGTCTCCGGCCGGGAGGTTCCTCCCGTGGCCAAGACGAACCGGCCCGCCCGCAGTCGGCCTTGCCGTCCGACGACCGCAAGGATCTTTTCGGACTCGGCCTCAAAGCCTGTAACTTCAAACCCCCGGCGGACCTCGACCTTCCCTTCCACGAGGTACCGCTCGAGCACCCCCAGTACCGACTGAGCGCTATCGTCGACGGGGAACGCCCGCTGGTTCGCCTCGACCTTGTACGGCATGCCCCGGCGGGCGAACCACTCCATGACCTCGGCGGGGGGAAACTTGCTGAAGGGAGAGAGGAGGGCGTGCTTGGCGTCTCCGTAGCGTTCCGCCAAGACCCGGGGATCCGCCTCGGCGTTGGTGAAATTGCACCGGCCTCCACCAGAAATCAGGAGCTTGCGTCCCAGGCTAGGGTTCTTTTCGACCAAAAGGACGGACTCGCCCTTTTCGGCGGCCCGGCCTGCGGCCATCATCCCGGCCGGCCCGCCGCCCACGACGATCACATCGCAAGGAGCGGCTGCCGTCAACCGCGGCTCCGGGCGTACTCATCGAGCCAGGCGTCGTAGCCCAGGCGAAGCTTGTCGATCAACGGAGACAGCGGCACGGCCTGATCGTCAATTCGATTGAGCGGGAGGACTTTGGTCGATGTCGACGTGACAAAGGCGCCTTTCCAAGCTGGCAGCTCGGAAAGAGGAATCGGCCTTTCCTCCAAGGGGATGCCCAGATCGCGGATGACGTTTCTCACGGTGAGCTGGGTCACTCCCTGGAGGACCTGTTCGGCAGGGGCCGTGGCCAGGGCGGACCCGTCCGTCACGAAGAAGTTGGTCCGGGTGCCCTCGGTGATTTGTCCGTGGCGGTTTACCAAAAGGGCGTCGTAGGCCCCTCGGCCCTGGGCTTCCCGGTACGCCAAGTAGCTGACGAGCATGTTGAGGGACTTGGCCTGGGGATACACCCGTTCGCCGTTCCAGGTGATGGCGGCGGCCCCCACCTTGTAACCCTTGCGGTCCGGAAAGAGGGGATTGAGCACCAAGATGGCCAGCCGGGCATCCCGGGCCGTGGGCCCGCCGATCAGAAGCGCCTTGAGGTTCGCGTCTCCCACCTGGTTGGCCGCCACCAGCTCTTCGAGAAACCGGCGGAAATCGCCCGGCTGGAACGGGTGCTCGAGGCCCACCGTGCGGGCGCTGAGCCACAACCGCTCCTCATGAAGTTCGGGAAAATACAGGAAGCCGTGGCGGACCTTGAGAGTCTCGTAGACACCAAAACCGTAGGCAAAGGCCAGGTCGTCGAGGGGAACCTGGGCCTCTTCCACGGGAGTCAGCCTCCCATTGAGGCTGAAGTAGGGACCATTCATTCCGGATAGTGGAGGTTCTCGGCCTTCGGGTGGGCCACCACCTCATCGAGGTACTTCTTGGCCTCCCACTGGGCCATGTCGAGGTTGTGGTCCCTCCAATTGCCGCATTCCTTGGCCGACGCCCCCGGAACTTCACCTCGGTAGGCCAGGGTCCATCGCAAGAACTCCTGGACGAGGGGCACCACCGAGGCACTGTCGTGCTGACCTTCGAGGATCATATACATACCGGTCCGGCAGCCCATGGGCCCGAAGTAGACGGTCTTGTTCTGCCAGTCCGCGTGGGACCGGAGGAAGGTGGCACCCAGGTGTTCCAAGGTGTGGACGGCGGGAATATCCATCACGGGCTCCACGTTGGGTTCCTTCATCCGCAGGTCAAAGGTCGTCAGGACCGTGTCGCCGTACTTGTCGATCCGGCTCACATAGATGCCGCGCTTGAGGCGAAGGTGGTCGATCTGGAAGCTGGCAATCTTTTCCAAGGGGAGGCTCCTTTTAGGAAAGTCGTTTCAGCATGTCGAGGACAAGCCGACTGGAATTTTTCGAAGCGAGGGGGAGGAAGTCGTCGAACTTCATGGGGGATTCCTTGCCCGCGATATCGCTCAGGGCCCGGACGATGACAAAGGGTGTCTGGGTCATATGGCAGGCCTGGGCGATGGCCGCGGCTTCCATTTCCACCGCGCAGAGCTCGGGGAAACGCGTCCGGATTTGGATCACGTGGTCGGGATTGTGAACAAAAACATCGCCCGAACCAATCTGGCCCTTGGTATGGGGAACCCCTGCTAGGCATTGGTCGGCCAAGGATATCAACCCCGGGTCTGCGGGAAAGGCTGGCGGCAGGCCCGGCACCTGGCCGTGGGCGTATCCGAAGGCCGTCACGTCGACGTCGTGGTGAACCACGGACGTGCTCACCACCGTGTCGCCAAAGGTTTGGGTGGCGAGGAGTCCTCCTGCTGACCCCGTATTCAAGATGGCCCTCGGGTGGTAGAACTCGATCAACAGGGCCGCGCCCACCGCGGCGTTGACCTTTCCAATTCCACATTGCAGAAGAACAACTTCCTGGCCCTCGAGGGTCCCCGTCCGAAAAACCATTCCGGCCGCCGACTTCTCTCGGCCCCCCCGGAGGGCCCCGCTCAGGAGCGCCATTTCCGGGACCATGGCCCCAATAATACCAATCATCTCTTCAGTCTAGCAGGTCGACCAGGGCCAGTCCATGGGCTGGACATCGGCTCGGGCTTCGGGTTACAACCTTTTCCCGAATGCTGAAAATTGTTGTCGGGGCCGCTCTGGCCCTCCTGTCTGCCAGTTGTGAATTGGGAAATTTGGGTTTGTATCTGTATCCCCAGGCGGCGTCGCCCACGGGAATTCAGGAAGATCGTACGCAGGGCCCCCTCGCCGGCCTTGAGGTGGTGGGCTACCTGCCCTCCTACAAGATTCCCACCCTTGAGGCCTCACAGGTTCGCCATCTCACCGATCTCGTGTACTTCACCCTGGCTCCCCGGGACGACGGAAGTCTCTACCAGGATATCCTGACTCCCGAGAAGGTCGACTTTCTCCGCAAGGTCAAGAAGGAATTCGGAACCCGGATTCTCATCGGGGTCACCGACCATAACCGCCAGGGAGCCTTGGCCACCATCTCGAAGAAACCTCTCCTGCGTCACGAATTCGCCGTCCGACTCGTGGCCTTTCTCGAGGCGAAGGGCTTCGACGGAGCCGACTTCGACTGGGAGTACCCCCGGACCGAAGACCTGGATTCCTACGCCGAGCTTCTCGACGAAATCCACAGGCAATTTGCCCCCCTGGGCCTGCGGCTCTCGGTGGCCGTGAGCCCCACTCGCCCCCTGACTCGCGCTGGCTACGACGCGGTCGACCGGGTCCACGCCATGATCTATGACGACTACGGCCAGCACTCCACCCTCGAAAACTCGGCGGCTCATGTGCAGGAGATGGTGGACCAGGGCGTCAGCCCCAGCAAGTTGCTCCTGGGAGTGCCCTTCTACGGCCGGGGCTACACCAACCATGGTCCGGCCTGGTCGTCCGCAGTCAGCTACAAGACCCTCCGCCAGAGGTATCAACTCACCCCGACCCAGGATACGGTGTCCGGGTACTACTTCAACGGCAAAGACACGATCCGGCGCAAGGTGGAGTTTGCCAAGGCGGCTGGACTTTCCGGGGTGATGGTCTGGGAGATTGGGCAGGATACGTCCGACGATTCCAGCCTTTTGGGCGCGATTACGGAAGCGCGCCGCCACCTCGCTACCCCCAACTAAGAACCAAGTGCTCGGATCTCGCCATTTTGGCTTCGCCTCAGTCGTGTGCGGTGCTCGGCGTACACACAGTACGCCTGTGCTCCGTGCACTCCCTCGGCTTTGCCAAAATGACGATCTCCTTCGCCCAGTTCTACACGGGCTTCGCTTCGCTCGCCGCGGGGTACAACTTTTCAACATTCGAGAAGTCGGCCTAGTTCAGGCGGTACACTAGCCGGTCGCCTGGGAGACGGCTTGGGCCAACCTTTCGAGGCCCCGCTCGAAGGCTTCGGGCTCCTTGAGCAGGCTGTAAACCAGCCAGACCCCTTCGTCGGCGACGTCGTAGAAGAATCCGGGATGAAGGGCGAGTTTCTCGGTCTCCAGCAGCGTGACGGCCCATGCCTCGTCGTCGACCCCGGCCGGCAAGCCGTCGAAGCGCCAGAGTCCATGGATGCCGCCCTGGGGGAGAGTTCCCGAAACCCGGGGTTCCCGGGCCATCCAGGTCTGGACGGCGGCCCGGTTTCGGGCCAGCAAAAGCCTCACCTGCCGTTGCCACGGTTCCATGGTTTCAAAGAGATCTGGAAGGAGCCGCTGGCTGTAGCTGTTGGCCGACAGGAAGGTGTCGTTGGCCAGCTCGAGCTCGGTCCCCACTTCGTCGACCCAGTCCCGGGGACCTGAGACCGCGATCCAGGCCAACTTGAGGTCGGGACTTCCGAAGCGTTTGGAGATTCCATTCAAGGTGAAGGTTCTGACGTCGGGAAACAGGGCGCCGAACCGGGGCAACGGCCCGGGTCCCTCCCAGCAGGCGTCAAAAACCTCGTCGACGATCACCGTGAGCCGGTGTCGGCGGCATACCTCGGCGATCTGGGCTAGGCGGTTCTGGGGGATGGTCTGGCCCGTGGGATTATTGGGGCTGATCAACACGACGAACTTCGTCTTTGGTTCGACGGCCCGCTCCAGGGACTCCACATCGGGTTCCCAGCCTTCTGAGAACAAGAGCCGGTACGGGGCCGTTCGAAGGCGGGAGTGCCGGGCCAGGTGTTCGAAGAGGGGGTACCCGGGCTGGGGAAGCAGGACGACCTCGTCGGGTAAGGCCAACGTTGAGAAGAGCAGGGCGTAGGCTTCGCTGGTCCCGGCCGTCAGGAAGAAGTCGTTCTCGGGAATCGTCCATCCCTGGCCTGCGTAGAACGCCGAGAGGCTCCGACGGGCGTCCGGGTGTCCCCGGCTTTCGGGTTCGTACGCCCGGGTATCGAGCCAGCGATGGAAGGTCCTCTCAAAGACGCCTCGGTCGGGACACAGCCCATTCTGATGGAACCGTGAATCGGTGAGGTCCACGAACTCTGGATCGACGTGGACTTGGTCCCAGGCCAACTGCCAAGGCGTGGGCATCAGGGGTGTGCGGACGCGGGAAGCCTCGCTTCCATGACCTTCGCGGGCTCGATGATCCTGTTCTGAAAGAAGGAGTAGGTGCCCCCTTGGTCGTCGGAAGCGGTGTGGGCGTTCTCGGGATCCAGGAGGGATTTCGTCCCGACCACAAATCGGTAGAGGACGGTTCCTTCCGCCAGGGTGAGTTTCACCCGGTATTCGCCCGGACTCACTTCTTCCAGGAAGTGGGCAAAGGGGTCCCAGTCGTTGAAATTGCCAATGATGGAGACCTGCTGCCCCGGTTTACCCCGGTAGGAGAACTCGACTTCACCGAAGTAGGCCTGGACGGGCCCGTGGACTTGGGGTAGGTCGCTCGACCGCAGGGAGATGCGGCTGAGCGTCACCCCCTGGTCGTCTCGAATCCGGTCGGGATTCGACGGATCGCCCTGCCAGAGACCGTCGACGATGAGCCGATACTCGAGGGTCGACGGAGAGTCGGCGGACAGGTCGTACACGAGAAAGTAGACACCGTTTTGGTTTCTCCAGAAGACGTGCTTCTCTCGAAACGCCTCGTGCTTGAATGCTACGGCCACGTACCGCGGCTGCACGTCCCCCTTCCAAGTAAGGATGAGCTTCCGGTCTTGAATCCGGGGGGCTTCCGCCTTCGTGAGGTTGTTAACCAGAATATGGAGGTAGGTATTGATGTTTTCCGGCGCCGGGATGGCCGGCGGGGGAAGCGGTTTTTTGTTTCCCCCGGATTCGGACCCACCTTCTGCGGCGAAGGCCAGCAGAGGCAGAAGAAAAAGGAGGGACGCGGACAATGTGACGAAACGGTTCATTCTGGTATACTTTTCGGAGAATTCCGACAGGGGATTAAGCCAGATTCTCCGATAATGGGAAAAGATGCCCTCCATTGAAGCGGTCGAACAGTTCAAGACCATCGTCCAAGGCTTGGCGCGCGAATCCGAAATTCGGGCCGAACTTGGCCTCCCCCCCGAAGAGATTCTCCCCCCTGAGTCGGCCCTCGATACCGATCTGGCCGACCTTCTCGGGGGTATGCCGTCCGGAGATACCGAACCATCGGCCCCGGAGTCCGAGCCCGAGCCCGAGCCC
>JAHFSN010000051.1:0-492 GCA_023265735.1 Spirochaetaceae bacterium
GACGCCGCCCAGGCCCTGTCGGCCGAACTACCGGGCAGCTTCCTCGTCCAGGCCGACGTGTCCACCGAAGGCGGCGTGGACGCCTTGGTCGCCGCCGTGAAGGACCAGGGTCCCCTGGCCGTACTGGTGAACAACGCCGGGGTGGCCCTCGACGCCCCCCTGTTCTCGGCCAAGATCGAAGACTTCGACACCACCATCGCCACGAATATGCGCAGTGTCTGGCTGGTGACCAAGAAGCTGTCCCGCCTGATGATCCGCCGCAAAGAGGGCCGCATCATCAACATCTCCAGCGTGGTGGGCAGCACGGGCAACCCCACCCAGTCGTCCTACGGCATGACCAAGGCCGCCATCGACAACTTCACGAAGACGGCCGCCATGGAACTGGCGGGCTACAACATCCTCGTCAACTCCGTGGCCCCTGGGTTCATCGAGACCAGGATGACCGCCGGTCTCTCGGCTGAAGTTCAGGCGGGCATCCTCGCCAGGATCCCC
>JAHFSN010000051.1:502-7786 GCA_023265735.1 Spirochaetaceae bacterium
GGTCGACGCGTCGTACTGCACCGGCACGGTGTTCCATGTGAACGGGGGGATGTTCGGTGGCTGAAACCTTCCCTCCCCTGAGCCCGGCGCGCCTCCTCGAGCTCCTTCCCCAGCAGGCCCCGTTCCGTTTTGTGGACGAAGTGCTCGAAGTGAACGAGACTTCCATCGTGGGGCGCTACACGTTCAAGCCCGATGAATTCTTCTATCGCGGGCATTTTCCCGGAAAACCTGTGACTCCCGGCGTTATTTTGCTAGAGTGCATGTGCCAGATCGGGGTCGTCCTCTTGGGGATCTACAAGGTCGGCTTGGAATTGCCGCCGGAAGAACACCACGACTGGCTGACCCTCTTCAGCGACGCCCAGGTGGAGTTTCTCAAGTCGGTGCTTCCCGGTGATACCGTCACCGTGCGGGGAGACCTGGAGTTCTGGCGGCGCAAGAAGCTGCGCTCCCGGGTGACCCTGCACCTTCAGGATGGAACCCTGGCCGCCACGGCGGTCGCCTCTGGAATAGGAGTGAAAAATGTCTGATCCCCAAAGCAAAACGCATCGCGTGGTCATCACCGGCCTGGGTGTCGTGGCCCCCAATGGCCACGGGCTTCAGGCCTTTGAGCAGGCGCTCATCCACGGAACCTCGGGCATCCGCTTCCAGGAGCGCCTCAAGGAGCTCAAGTTCGGCTGCCAGGTGGGGGGAATTCCCCAGCTCTCCGACGAGCTCATCCATAGCTACTTCACCAACGACCTCCTGCTGGCCATGAACTCGTCCATGATCTACGCGGGCATCGCGGCCCTCGATTGCTGGCGAGACGCGGGTTTCAGCCGTCCCGGCGATTCCGAGGACGACATCGATTGGGATACCGGGGCCATCGTGGGAACAGGCATCGGCGGCGCCGACACCCTGGGTGACTTCGTCGTTCCCCAGGTGAACGCCGGAAACGTCCGCCGCCTGGGCAGCACCACGGTGGAACAGACCATGAGCAGCTCGGTCAGCGCCCGGGTCGGCGGGCTCCTGGCCCTGGGCGGCCAGGTCTACTCGAACTCGTCGGCTTGCACCACCGGCACCTAAGCCGTCATCAACGCCTACTTCCATATCCGTGAGGGCCGGGCCCAGCGCATGCTCGCTGGCGGTGCCGAGGGGCACTCCCACTACATTTGGGCCGGGTTCGACGCCATGCGCGTCCTCGGACGCGGGTTCAACGACCAGCCCGAACGGGCCAGCCGGCCCCTGAGCGCCTCGACGGGCGGCTTTATCCCCGGGAGCGGGGCGGGCATCCTGATGTTGGAATCCCTCGAAAGCGCCCAGGCCCGGGGCGCCAAGATCTACGCCGAGGTCATCGGCGGCCACGTCAATTCCGGCGGCCAGCGGGGCCAGGGCAGCATGACGGCTCCCAACCCCACGGGGGTCCGCCGGTGCATCCAGGCCGCCCTCGCCGACGCGGGAGTTCCCGGCTCGGCCGTGGAAGCGGTCAACGGACACTTAACCGGGACCATGGCCGACCCTCACGAAGTCGAAAACTGGCGGGCGGCCTTGGGTGTGGAGCCTTCGGGGCTCCCGTACCTCAACGCCACCAAGGGCATGATCGGTCACGCCCTGGGCGCCGCCGGGGGCATCGAGTGCGTGGGAGCGGTGCTGCAGCTCGCCCACGGCTTCCTCCATGGTTCGGTGAACTGCGAAGACCTCCATCCTGCCCTCGAACCCTTCGCCGATCGGCTCGTCCGAAAGACGGTCCAGAAAGAAGTGAATATCCTCGCCAAGGCCAGTTTCGGATTTGGCGACGTCAACGGCTGTGTGCTGTTCAAAAACACGAATAACGGTTTGTAAACCAAGAAAGGAGATTTCTATGACCCCCAACGAAGCGTTCACCAAAGTGGTGGCTATCATCGGCCCGTTCGCCAAGAATGCCGACGCCCTCAAGTCCGCCACCCGGGAGACCGTCATCCTCACCGACCTCGGTGTGAATTCGGCCCGGCTTGTCGACATCATTCTCGCCTTTGAGGACGAGTTCAACGTGGCCATCGACGACGAGGCCGCCGACAAAATTCGGACCCTCGGCGACGCGGTCGACCAGATCGTCGCCTTGACCGGAAAATAACGTGAAACGCCTGAGCATCAAGCTCCAGAACCTGATCGCGCAGATCAGCGTGCCGTTCACGTTTGGCACGGCGGTCCTCCTGCTGCGGGGTTTCTTGGGCTACCGCTGGGAAAACCTGAGGGACTTTCGACGGAAGATCCGGGCTCTCCTGCAGAAACAGGAAGGCCCGGTCATCCTCTGCCCGAACCACCTGACCATGATCGATTCCCTCCTCTTGATTTGGGCCATGACCCCGGCCTGGCGGGCCATCGCCAAGCCGCAGCTCTTTCCCTGGAATACCCCTGAGAAGAGGAACTTTGCGCACAATCCGATCCTGAGGTTCTTCTGCTACATCGGAAAATGCCTCCCCGTGGTGCGTCAGGGTCCCGTCGACAAGACGCGGGCGTTCATGGACAAGATTCGGGCCCTCCTCAAGAAGGGTCAGAGCCTCATGATGTTTCCCGAAGGCGCACGGTCCACATCGGGCCGGGTCGATACCGAGAACTTCGCCTACGGTGTGGGAAAGATCATCGACGATGTCCGCAAAGACGGCCTGAAACCCAAGGTCCTCTGCCTCTACCTCCGCGGAAACCGCCAAACCGGCAAGTCGTCGGTACCCCGGCGTCGCAACAGGTTCTTCATCGACGCCGAAGTGGTCGAACCGACCACGCCCCATTCCGGTCTGAGGGCCGCCCGTGACCTGGCCACCCAGATTATCCAGAGGCTGGCCGGGATGGAGCAAGCCTACTTCGCGCGTTAAGAATGGATGCCGTCGGTAACGACCTGGTTTGGCTGGGAGACCCGGCCAACCAAGGTCGGCACCACGAGGACCGGTTGATGGGCCGCATCCTCTGCTCGGAGGAGAGACGGTTTGTGGAGACCGCCGGAGAGCCCCACCGGACCCTCTGGTCTCTCTGGGCCGCCAAAGAGGCCGCCTACAAGGCCTACGTCCGAACCCGTCCCGGGTCGGTGTTTTCCCCCATCGCGTACCGTGTGGTCGCCGGCAGCGAGCCCTGCGTCTGGCACGCGGGGGCGCCAGTGCCCCTTGTCTGGGACCACGGACCCGATTGGGTCCACGCCCTGGTTGGCCACAACCCCCGGGAAATCGTCCCCCGGGTCGAATCGTCCTTTTCCCCGGAGAAGGCCTCGGAAGACCTGAGAGCCCTGGCGGTCCGGATCTTTGGCGAGGCCGGCTGGCCGCCGGGGACGATCGAAGGCCGCCCTCCTCTCTTCTGGGTCGACGGCCGGCCCACGGCCCTTGCGTTCAGCCTCAGCCACGACGGGCCCTACTTGGCGGTGGCGTTCCGATCCACTCCGTTCCGTTCAGCTTGAGCCCGGCCAGTGGGGTGTCCCGAAAGTCCCCAGGACAAAGAAATGTGACGGGATAACAGGATTTTCAGGATTGACAGGACAAGATCCGGCACAATTTCCGGTCGCTGACGTCAAAAAGTCATTGCAGATGGCGAGCGAAGCAAAGCCCATGTCGTTCTGGGCGCAGGAGATCGTCATTTTGGCAAAGTCGAGGGAGTGCACGGAGCGCAGGCGTACTGTGTGTACGCCGAGCACCGAACATGACCGAGACGAAGCCAAAATGGCGAGATCCAAGCACTAGTTTTTTCTGGGAAACCACACTAGGTTCCCTTTCTCAGTTTGAAGTTCTTCGGCGTCTCCCCTTTGTACGTCTTGAAGATCTTCACAAAGCTCCCCAGGTTGAGGTAGCCCACCTCCTGGGCGATGCGGCTAACCTTGTGATCGGAGCCAAGAAGCAGCTCACAGGCCTTGTCGAGGCGGACCGTGGTGATGAAATCCTTGATAGTTTCCCCATAGGCCGCTTTGAAGACGGCGCTCAGGTGGCTGGTGCTGTAGCGGAGTTCCTGGCTGATGGAATCCAAGCTCAGGTTGTAGTCGTGGTACCTTTCCTCAATGACTTTCCTGACGGTCTGGGCCAGGATGTCGAAGTTGGATTTCCTCTCCTGGGTGAGACCGGCCAGGATGGTCTGGAGAAACCGGCGGAGGATATCCTCGATGGCCTGGGCATCTGACGCGTCCTGGATGGCTTGCCAGACGTCGGTGAAATCGCCCCCGAGGTGCCGTTCCAGGGGAACATCAAAGTCCCGGGCCACCTGAAGAACCGAGTCGACCAAGTGGCTGAAGACGTGCTTCATGTGACTGAGGAAACGCCCGACAGGCGAAGGGTATCGAGGAAGATCGCGAAGTAGTCCAAAACGGCGCCATCGTTCATCTGTTTGAGGGCGGCCACGAGTTTCTGTTCGACGTCGAAGGGGTAGAAATACAGCGTCTTCTGGGCCTGGATGACTTCTTCGTACTGAAGGATGGTTCTCTCTTGGAACAGCGGCCGGTAACTGAGGGCGACCTCGGCTTCCTTGAACGCCGTCTTGATGCTGGACCAGTCCCGGTGGACGCGGCTGAACGAGAAGGCATAGACAAATGTCATGGCCGAGCCGGACCGGAAGAGTCCGGGAAGAGGCGTTCCAGCGGCCGCCGGAACGCTGAGGACAACGCCCACCCGATGTCTCCCAGGATGGAAAACCTCGGCACGAACTCCTGTAGCTAAGACAAAGTAGCTCCTGAGAAAGGCCTCCTTGTCCCCGGCCGAGGTCCGCAGGAATTCGGAGGCCAGACCCTCCTGAAGCCCGGCCTGGACGAAGCAGACCGCGTAGGCCGTCCCCGAACTGCGGTCGATGTCCAGTCCGAGGCGGGCGCTGAGAACCGGAAAATCAGCACCCGGCGGCGAGGGGTCGTCGAAGAACTCCTGAAAGAACTGTTCTTTCTCGAGGGTCTGGTTGGCCTCCACCGTCCGGCGAAGCTGACGGTTGGACTCAATGAGCGCCGAGGCCTTGGTGGTCAGGGTCTCCAGGTCGTCGGCCTCCTCGTCCTTCACCTCCCCCCGGAACACCTGGAACAGCTCTCCGATGGGACCATAGATCCGTCGGGAGACGATGAAGACCCCGATGCCGAGGAGACCCAGGACGAGGACCACGAGCAGGGACGATCGAACTAACTCCCCGATAAGGGCGTCGTCCAGTCCGCGCCTATCCTTGCCGTAGAGGTAGTGCCATCCCGTGGCCGTGGAATCAAAGCGGCTGACGAGGTAGCGGCCGGTGGGGCCGCCGTTCTGGGCCCATTGGGCCACCCGGGGCTCGTCGAGGTCCACGCCGCGGGTCCTCAGGCTCACCAGGGTGCCGCTCCCTTCGTAGATGGCAAGAAAGGACTGCTTCTCCAGGAAGGTGTTGTCGACGACCTTCCGGAAGAAGGCTTCGCTGATCCGGACGCAGAGGTAGAGCGACCGGTTCACCGCAGGAAAATCGATCTTGCGGACCAGGTAGGTGCTGCGGTCCTGGACCGTCTGAAAGGAGAACAGCACGGCGTTGCCCTGGGCCCGGTTGCGAAAGACCGAAAGCTCCCTGTCGACGCTGTCCCGGTAATGGGTACCCGAGATGGGAGAGATGTTCTTGTTCTTGATGTCGACCAGCCAGTCGTCGTCGGCGTTCACGAGGAGGGCCTCCTCGTAGTAATCCGCGAGGGAGCCATACGGGTCCAGGTCCTTCAGGAAGGCCTTCTTTTCGCGGTAGTCCGACTCGGCCGCCCACTTCTTCAGATACAGCAGTTCGTTCCGGTAGCTGAGGTAGACAAAGTCGGCTTGAAGTTTGGAAAAGATGGTGTCGATGGTGCCCGAGGCCTGGCGGACCTCGCTGTCCAGCACCCGGTTGATGGCCCCCACCTCCCGGCTGCTGATCGACGAAAAAAGGAGAAGGCTGCTGATCAACGGAGGCACGATCAGCAGGGCCGTGACGAACACAAAAAAGCGTTTTCGGAAGCGCATAGGGAAAAGTAAACCCACTCGGGCGCCAAAGGAGCGCTGATCGGCGAAAAGTCACGTTTTCAGAGAAAGGAACACCCCCGCATGATGGCTGGCGGATGAGGTGACCATGAACAAACAAGCGGACCGCTACCTGTCGGTCGAACCCTGGGGCCTGAGCGAGATCGGGTTCCACCCGGAACAATCGAGAGTTTCGGAATCGCTCTTTTCCCAAGCCAACGAACATATCGGCGCCCGGGCTTTCTTTGAGGAGGGCTACGGCGGCGACACCCTCCCCGGCTCGTACGTGGGAGGCGTCTTCGAGGAACGGATCGAACCTCCCAGCTACAAGGGCGTCTCCCGCCGGCTTTGCTTCCTGGTCAATTCGGTGGACTGGTCCCGCTGGAAGGTGAAGGCCGATGGGGAATCCCTCGACCTGGCCCAATCCGAGGTTTCGGACTTTGTCCGCAGCCTCGACTTCCGCAGCGGGCTTCTGGTGCGGTCGCTGTGCTGGAAGCGCAAGCAGGGAAGCCTCAGGCTCACGTTCGAGCGGCTCCTCAGCATGGAGGAGCCGGAGAGGGCCTTTCAGCGCCTGACGGTTCGGAGCGAGGGATGGACTGGCACCCTCTCCCTCGAAGCGGCCCTGGACTTCGGGCTCCCCCACGAGCAATACCACGACAACTTCTGGTCGGTTCCCACGAGCCGGGCACTCCCGTCCGGTGCCGTGGCCCTGGGGACCACCAGGACGACCCGCCAGTCGGTGTGCGCGGCCTTCCAGCTCCGGACACCAGTTACCCGTGGGGGGGTCCCCTTCGCCGAGGCCAAGACGGCGGGCATGCGGTGGGAGTTCGAGGTCCAGCCTGGCCAGACCCAGGTCTTCGAAAAGGATGTCGTGGTGGTGAAGGGCGTCGGCGAAGCCGAGGGTGTCCTGCTGGCGTCGGCGCTGGATCGCCTGGCCCACCCCGCCTTTGCCGATTTCGAGGCCGCCTTGGCGTCGAACCGTAAGTATTGGGCGGCCGTCTGGGACCGGGCCGACATCGAGATTGAGGGCGACCCCGAGAACCAGCAGGGCATCCGGTTCAGCATTTTTCAGCTGGAGCAGACGTTTCGGGGCCGGATTCCCGGGGCCAACATCGGAGCCAAGGGATTCTCCGGCGAGTTCTACAACGGCAACTACTTCTGGGACAGCGAGGTGTACTGCCTTCCCTACTACCTCTTCAAGAAACCCGAGGCGGCCCGGGCCCTCCTCGACTTCCGCTACCTCACCCTGCCCCAGGCCCTCGACCGGGCCCGGGACCTCGACTGCGAGGGCGCGTGCTTTCCGGTGGCCACCATCGACGGCACGGAGAGCTGCACCCTATGGCAGCACGCCAGCCTCCAGTTCCAGGCGACCACG
>JAHFSN010000051.1:7796-9178 GCA_023265735.1 Spirochaetaceae bacterium
GTTCCTCCGGGAGAAGGGCCTGGAACTCTTCCTGCAGATCGCCCGGTTCCTGGCCAGCCGCGTGCAGTACAGCGTCCGCAAGAAGGCCTGGGGGTTCTACGCCGTCATGGGCCCCGACGAGTTCCAAATGATGGTGAACCACAACGCGTACACCAACTTCATGGGGGCCCGAAGCCTGGAACACGCCCTGGAAGCCTGGACCTGGACCGAAAGCCATGCTCCCGACGACGCCCTTCGCCTCCGGACCCAGTTGGGTCTGACCGAGGCGGAGCTGGCACGCTGGCGCACCATCGCCGACGGGATGTACCTTCCGGCCGAAGGAGAACTGTTCGAGCAGCACGAGGGATTCTTCGACTTGCCCCACGTCGACATCAAATCCATTCCCACCGAAGAGTTCCCCCTGTACCACCACTGGAGCTACGACAGGATCTACCGCAACGACGTCATCAAGCAGCCCGACGTTCTGCTGTTCCTCTTCCTGTACAACCAGTCGTTCTCCGCCCGTCAGAAGCGGGTCAACTACGACTACTACGAGCCGCGGTGTATCCACGAATCGTCTCTCTCACCGTCGATTCACTCCATTTTGGCCGCCGAGCTGGGAAAGGAAGCCGAAGCGGTCGACTTCTTCCGCTTCGCGACCCGGATCGACCTGGACAACTACAACCGCAATGCCCGAGAAGGGCTTCATCTGACCGCCATCGCCGGGGCCTGGATGAACATCGTGTATGGATTTGGAGGCCTGAGGTCCGATGGCGAGGAACTGGTGCTGGCGCCCCTTCTGCCGCCGACCTGGACGTCGTATTCGTTTCAGATTCTGTACCGAAAGAGCCTCGTCCTGGTGAACGTAGGGACCAAGGAGACCCGGCTCACGTTACGGGAGGGACCGCCGATCAACCTTCGGGTCCAGGGATCCTCGGTCCGTCTGGACGCACCGGGAACCACCGTGGTCACGGGAGGACGCCGATGAGCTGGATCCTCGAAGACCGCTCCCTTCCCGACGCTTCCGTTATCGACCGTCTGGGCAACAGCTACCTGTCCGGCAACGGTCACCTGGGCCTCCGGGGTACCCTGGACGAGCACGGAGCCGAACACAAGGCCGGATTGCTGGTGAACGGTCTCTATGACCAGGTCCCTGGCCGGTGGAGAGAACCGGTCAACGCTCCCCATCCCCTGAACCTCACCGTGAGCGCCTGGGGCCGGACCCTCGATGCGGCCACCTCGCCCGCCTCCGAGCACCGCCAGGGCCTCGACCTGCGGACCGGTACCCAGACCCGGACCACGGTGTTCCTGGGAGACGGGGCCCTTCGGCTGTCGGCCCGACGGTGGGTGAGCCGAGCCCACCCGTATCTGGTCCAAGCCGAATGGATCCTGGAAGCCCAGGG
>JAHFSN010000052.1:0-2467 GCA_023265735.1 Spirochaetaceae bacterium
CTTTAGCGCGCTCCTCTATCGGGCCACGGGAAAACTCGACGATTCGGCCATCGACCTTCGGGAACTCCAAAAGGCCTTTGCCTCCCAACCCTCGATCTACGATTTTCCCACTCCTCCCCTTCCGGCACTGACTCCCCCCCAAGGGCAGGCTAGACTGAACGTGGTGGCTTTCTCGGGAAAGAGCCCCCTCAAGCGGGCGAACAACCTGCGGATCAACACCCTGAAGAATTTGATCGTTGTGTCCATGCAAAAAGAGGATAAGGACGGCCACCTGGTGTTCGACAACCTGGCCCCGATCAGTTTTCCTGGCATCGAAGGCGGCTACAACTTCAAGGCGGAGCTTCCCGAGATGGTTCTTCAGCCCTCCCGGGTCGGCAAGATCCGTGTGCTGATCGACGGCCAACCGGCGGGTGACCTCGCCCTGATCGAGAAGCTGGATGCCGTGGCGAAAGAGACCTACAAGTTGATGGAGACCCCCATCTTCTTCAAAACGGTGACCCGAACCGTCGTCAAAGGCGTGGTCACCAAGGTTGCCAAGGACCAGGCCAACAAAGCGGCTGAACAATCGGGCAACGGATTATTCTCCATTCTCTCCTTGGCCGGGGGGCTCGCCGCCGACTTGGCCGTCGACGCCAGCGAGCAGGCCGACCTGCGCAATGCCCGGTTCATCCCGGGGCAAGCCTCGATCGGAGAATTCACCGTGGCGCCCGGAACCCACGACGTCGCCGTCGAATACTACGGATCCAACGGAGCCCTCCTGTACCGAGAGGCCATCGCGCCCCAGGACTACCAGGCCGGTGCCCTCAATCTCGTCACGTCGTACGACCTCGAGTAAGGTGCTGGCCCCGGCGGGGGCCAGCCCTCTTCCCTACTCCCTTACGCAATCGACAAAGTAGCTCACCTTGCCGGCCGTATCCTTCTGGTCAACGAGGCCATGGATGTCGGTCTCGAACCCGGGAAACTGGGCGTTAAAATCCCGGGCAAACTTCAGATAGTCCATGATGGTCTTGTTGAACCGTTCCCCTGGAATCAGTAGCGGGATACCCGGCGGATACGGGGTCAGAAGCACCGCAGTCACCCGCCCCTCCAGATCGTCGATGGAGACCCGGTCGATTTCTCGGTGGGCCATCTTGGCGTAGGCGTCGGCGGGACGCAGCACGGGTTCCATGTCCGACGTGTACATGTGCGTCGTCAGGTGGGCCACGTCGTTGGCCCGGTTGACCTCGTGCATCTGCTGGCAGAGGTCTTTGAGGCCAATCCTGTCGTACTGGGGGTGGGCCTTCACGAACTCGGGCATCACCCTCCACAGGGGCTGGTTGCGGTCGTAGTCGTCCTTGAACTGCTGGAGTTCCGTGACCATGGTGTTCCACCGGCCCTTGGTGATGCCGATGGTGAACATGATGAAGAAGCTGTAGAGCCCGGTCTTTTCCACCACGATGCCGTGTTCGGTCAGGTACTTGGTGAGGATGAGGGCCGGGACACCCCAGTCCTGAAAGGTGCCATCGACGGTGAGGCCAGGGGTGATGACGGTGGCCTTGATGGGGTCGAGCATGTTGAAGCCCGTGGCCAGGTTGCCGAACCCGTGCCAGGCCTCGTTGGCCCTCAGTACCCAAGCCTCGCGGCTGCCGGTTCCCTCCTCGACGAGTTCCTCGGGACCCCAAACCTGGAACCACCAGTCGGCGCCCCAATCGGCGTCGACCTTGCGCATGGCCCGCCGGAAGTCGAGGGCCTCCTTGATGGATTCTTCGACCAGGGCCTTGCCCCCGGGGGCCTCCATCATGGCGGCCGCCACGTCGCAGCTGGCGATGATGGCGTACTGGGGGCTGGTACTGGTGTGCATAAGGAAGGCTTCGTTGAACACGTCGCGGTCGAGGGTCTGGGTTTCGGAGTTCTGGACGAGGATCTGGCTGGCCTGGCTGAGGCCGGCCAGCATCTTGTGGGTCGATTGGGTGGAAAAGATCATGCTGGTCTTGGGCCGGGGCCGTCCGGCACCGATGGCGTGCATGCCGTGGTAGAACTCGTGGAAGGCCGCGTGGGGAAGCCACGCCTCGTCAAAATGGAGGGTCTCGATCTTACCGTCGAGCATGTCCTTGATGTCTTCGACGTTGTAGACCACGCCGTCGTAAGTGCTCTGGGTAATGGTGAGGACCCGGGGCTTTCCCTTGGCCAGCTTGGCGAAGGGGTGGTTCTTGATCTTCCTTTCGATGTTGTCCCAGGCAAACTCCGACTTGGGGATGGGGCCGATGATGCCGTAATGGTTGCGGGTGGGCATGAGGAAGATGGGAATGGCCCCCGTCATGGTGATGGCGTGGAGGATGGACTTGTGGCAGTTGCGGTCGACCACCACCACGTCGCCGGGGGCCACCGTCGAATGCCAGACGATCTTGTTCGAGGTCGAGGTGCCGTTGGTGACGAAGAAAAGACTGTCACACTGAAAGATCCGGGCGGCGTTGCGTTCACTGGCCGC
>JAHFSN010000052.1:2477-9170 GCA_023265735.1 Spirochaetaceae bacterium
CTGGCCGCCACGGGGCCCGTGTGGTCGAGGAGCTGTCCGAGCTCTTCGACGGCGTTGCAGACGTCGGCCCGGAGCATGTTCTCCCCGAAGAACTGATGGAACATCTGTCCCACCGGGCTCTTGAGGAAGGCGACGCCCCCTGAGTGCCCCGGACAGTGCCAGGAGTACGACCCATCGTGGGCGTAGGCCGTCAGGGCCTGAAAGAACGGAGGCGGCAGACTGTCGAGGTACGCCCGGGATTCCCGGATGATGTACCGGGCGACGAATTCAGGGGTGTCCTCGAACATGTGGATGAAGCCGTGAAGTTCCTTAAGGATCGAATTGGGAATATGGCGGCTGGTCCTGGTCTCTCCATAGAGGAAGAGGGGGATATCGGAATTGCGGAAGCGGATCTCTTCGACGAACGCCTCGAGCTGCCTCAGGGCGTCCGGAGGGGCCCCGCTTTCAGTGGCGGCGAGCTCCTCGTCATCGATGGAAAGGATGAATCCGCCCGCCCGGCTCTGCTGCTGGACAAAGCTGGTGAGGTCTCCGTAACTGGTCACCCCGAGGACTTCCACCCCTTCGTCTTCCAAGGCCTTCGCCAGGGCGCGGATGCCGAGTCCGCTGGCGTTTTCCGACCGGAAGTCTTCATCGATGATAATGATGGGAAAATGGAACTTCAAAGCCTTCAGTTCTCCTTTGCCTGGACTATAGTGATCCGCCCCCCCGGGGACAAGGGCATCGACGGCTTTTCCGAACCCTGGACGGTTCCCGGGCCTTTTGAAAAAGCGATTCGGGGACGTGAACAGCCGGGTCGGTACCGATCCTCACAAAAAAACCCACGAAAATCGGGGGGGCCGGAACGGCGAAGGGGTCAAACCGCCCTTTCGATGTTTTGTACTTTCTTAGAAAAGTCCATTTATGACACAAATTCTCATGAATTAATCTTTATTTATTCCTTGACACGGAGGGTCCGAATCGCAGAGAATCAGGTTGATTTATGGAAAAAACGGTGCGGCGCCTGGTCTTTGTGCATGTGGGGGTCTTGATTTTGACCTCGTTGGTGGGGGCCCTCGTTTGGGGCGTGGCTGGGTGCCTGTCGGCGACGACGGGGGCCATCTGTTTCTCAATTCCCGTGGTCGTGTTCAGCGTTTTGGTGCTGAGGGCTACGGCGGGAGATCAGCAGCGTTTTCTGGGTCGGTTCATGGCGGCCGAGGCCCTGAAATGGGTGACTGCTGCCGCCCTTCTCGCCCTGGCGTTTGTTGTGAAAGTCTTCCTGCCACAACCGTTGCTTGCAGGGTTTGTTTTTTCGGTTTTGGCGCAAGTGTTGTTTCCGATTTTTCTGCGAAGAGAGAGTCAGTCATGAGTGAAGCTGCCGGCCCCATCGATACGAGCCATCTTGACCCTAACCTGTACATCGGACACCACCTCGAGAACCTCGCCTACGGGCAGCTTCCGAACGGGAGCTGGGGATTCCTCGGACCCGATGCTCCCCATGGATTCTGGACCTTTCACCTCGACACGATAGGTTTCTCCTTGGGCCTGGGGCTGCTGTTCATCCTCATTTTCTGGCTGGTCGGACGAAAGGCCACCACGGGGGTTCCGGGAAAGCTTCAGAATGCCGTGGAGTGGGTGTTTGAGTTCATCGACAACCAGGTCCACGACTCGTTTCACGCCAAGAGCAAGTTCGTTGCCCCGTTGGCCCTCACGATCTTCTGTTGGATCTTCCTCTTTAACCTCATGGACCTCTTGCCCGTCGACCTCGTCCCCTGGATCGCGTCGCTCGTCTCGGGGACTCCCTATATGGACCATTCCCCGGCCCTGCGAATTGTGCCGTCTACCGACCTCAATGCCACCATCGCCCTGGCCCTCACGGTGTTTTTCCTGGTGTACATCTTCAACTTCCTTTACAAGGGTCCCGCCAAGTTTGCCAAGGAAGTGTTTTTTCATCCCTTTGGAAAGTGGATGCTCCCCTTCAACCTCCTGTTTCGAATCATTGAAGACGTGTCCAAGCCCATCTCGCTGAGCCTACGTCTCTTCGGCAACATGTACGCTGGCGAGCTGCTCTTCATCCTCATGGCGCTGACCATTCCTCCCCTGGCGTCCCTGAACTGGGGAAACCTGTCCGTCATCGTGTATCCCATCCTGAACATGGCCTGGTCGATCTTCCATATTCTGATCGTCATCCTCCAGGCGTTTATTTTCATGACCCTGACAACGGTCTACCTTGCTTTGGCTTCGGAAGAACATTAAAAGGACTACTACAAGGAATTAGGAAGGAGTTTTTCATGGACATTCAACAGTTGAACGCCCAGATCATCAGCGCCACCGTGACGGGGGTTTCCATTATCCTCGGCCTGGGTGCCGCCGGAACCGCCATTGGTTTCGGTATCCTCGGAGGCCGCCTCATTGAGGGCAGCGCCCGTCAGCCCGAATTGGCCGGCGCTCTGCAGGTCAAGATGTTCATTGTGGCCGGCCTCTTGGACGCCGTTACCATGATCGGCGTCGGTATGGCCTTGTTCTTTACGTTCGCCAACCCCTTCCTGCTCAAGTAATTTGGAGCCAGGGGGAGCGATCCTCATCTTAAGTCAAAGGTTGCGGTCATGAATATCAATGCCACATTGATCGTCGAAATGCTCACCTTTCTCCTTTTCGTCTGGTTTGTCATGGCGGTCGTGTGGCCGCCGGTCATCCGGGCTCTCGAGAAGCGTCGAGCGCAGATTGCCGAGGGGATAGCTTCGGCGGAAAACGGAAGGCGGGCCCTGGAAGACGCCCAGAAGGAAGGCGAGAAGCTCCTTGCCGAGGCGAGGGACAAGGCTGCCGCCATCCTCAAGCAGGCCGAAGAGCGGGCTCAGGTGGTGGTCGAACAGGCCGTTGCCAAGAGCAAGGTGGAGGCCGAGGCCCTGATTGCCGACGCCCGCCGGGAGTTGGATGTCCAACTGAAGGCCGCCAAGCGCGATCTTTACACCGAGATTGCCGGTTTGGCCCTCAAGGCCGCCGGGCAGGTGGTGATGGAAGACCTCAACGACGAGAAGCATCACAAGATCGTGAGCACTCTCGTGAAAACCTGGAGTTGATCTTGGGTGTCTCGAAATCTTTCGCCAAGCCTTATGCGCGCGCTCTGTTTGAACTGGCCTCGGACAAAATCGAACGTGGTCTGTGGCTTCACCGGCTGCAGGTCCTCGACAAGGTTTTTCAGGATCCGGTCATTGCGAAGGCCGCGACCCAGCAGCACTCGGGTCGGGCCATTGCCTGGTTGAAAGAGACCCTTGGCGACGGGATCGATGATCCCACTTACGCCCTGCTGGCCCTGCTGCTGGAAAACAAGCGGCTCGGGTCGATTCCCGACATCCGGGCGCAGTTCGCCGACCTGATGGTGGAAATGCATGGTTTTGGGGTCCTTCGCGTCACGACGGCGGTGGCCCTGACGGACGAGGAGCGGGCCAAGACGCTGACTGTGTTTGAGAAGCTTTTCGAGCAGAAACTGATCCCGCATTACCGCGTCGACCCCCTGATTCGGGGCGGTGTCATGGGTCAGGTGAAAGACTTGGTCTACGATGGGTCCCTGAAGGGTTCCCTGGAAAAAATGAGGGGTTACCTCATCCGTTGAGGTGGAGAAAGTTATGCAATTGAACCCAACTGAAATCACGGCTCTCATCAAGGAACGGATTCAGAAGTCGGACCTGACACCGGAAATTCGAACCGAGGGAACTATCCTCAGCCTCAGTGACGGAATTGTGCGCATCGAGGGTCTCTCCCAGGCCCTCCAGGGCGAAGTGCTTGAGTTGCCCGGCAACACGAGCGCGTTGGCCCTGAACCTGGAGCAGGACTTTGTCGGCGCGGTCGTTCTGGGACGATGGCGCCACCTTTCCGAAGGCGATACCGTCAAATCCACGGGCCGCGTCCTCGACGTTCCCATCGGCGAAGGCCTGCTGGGCCGCGTGGTGAACGCCCTTGGGGAGCCCATCGACGGCCGCGGACCCATCAACGCCGCCGGCCGCTCCCCCATCGAAAAGATTGCCCCCGGGGTCATCAGCCGCGAAGGTGTCGGTCAGCCCCTGCAGACGGGCCTCAAGGCCATCGACTCCATGATTCCCATTGGTCGGGGACAGCGGGAGCTCATCATTGGCGACCGCCAGACGGGCAAGACGGCCATCGCCATCGATACCATCATCAACCAGAAGAATACCGGCGTGAAGTGTATCTACGTCGCCATCGGACAAAAGCAGAGTTCGATTGCCGCCGTGGTGAAGCGCCTCGAGGAAGCGGGGGCCATGGGCCACACCATCGTGGTGGTGGCGTCGGCTTCCGAGTCGGCCGCCCTCCAGTACATTGCTCCCTACTCGGGCTGCACCATGGGCGAGTACTTCCGCGACAAGGGTGAAGACGCCCTCATCATCTACGACGACCTCACCAAACAGGCCTGGGCCTACCGGCAGATTTCCCTCCTGCTGAGGCGCCCTCCGGGACGCGAAGCCTACCCCGGCGACGTCTTCTACCTTCACTCCCGCCTCTTGGAGCGGGCCGCGCGCATCAACGCCGAAGAGGTAGAGAAGCTTACCGGCGGCAAGGTGAAGGGGAAGACGGGGTCGCTCACGGCCCTGCCCATCATCGAGACCCAGGCTGGCGACGTTTCGGCGTTCGTTCCGACCAACGTCATCTCCATCACCGACGGGCAGATCTTCCTTGAGACCAACCTGTTCAATTCGGGCCTGAGGCCGGCGGTCAACGCGGGCATCTCGGTGAGCCGGGTCGGTGGCGCCGCCCAGACCAAGATCATCAAGAAGTTGGGTTCGTCCGTTCGTCTTGACCTCGCCCAGTACCGCGAGCTGGCGGCGTTCACCCAGTTTGCCTCTGACCTCGACGAAGCCACGTTCCGTCAGATTGAGCGCGGCAAGCGCGTCACCGAGATGATGAAGCAGGATCAGTTCGCGCCCCTCAGTGTGGGCCTGATGGCTAGTTCGCTGTACGCCGTGAACAAGGGCTTCCTCGACGACGTCGACGTGAAGAAGGTCGGGCACTTTGAGAAGGAGCTGCACGCCTACCTCCTTCGCGAACATACGGCTCTCCTCGATAAGATCAACGTGAAGGGTGACTTCAGCGACGAGATCGCCGCTTCCCTCGACGCGGCCGTTAAGCAGTTCAAGACCCTGGGGACCTGGTAACGCACCATGCCGAGCAAGAAGGAGATCCGCGGCAAGGTCGTCAGCATCAAGAATACTCAGAAGATCACCCGGGCCATGGAGATGGTGGCGGCGAGCAAGATGCGCCGGACCCAGGACCGCCTGAAGGCGGCCCGGCCCTACGCCCAGTCCTTGGAGCGCATCATCTTCCACGTGGCCCAGGCGACACCCGAGTACCGGCACCCCTATATGGAGAACCGGACCGGGAACCGCGTGGGCATCCTCGTGATTGGCACCGACCGCGGTCTGTGCGGCGGATTGAACATCAACCTCTTCCGCAAGGTGTTCCGCAAGGCCAAGGAACTGAGCGCCGGCGGCGGCTCGGTGGTTTGGGGATTGCTGGGGAAGAAGGCCGTGAACTTCTATTCGAGCGTGGGGGCCGAAGTGGTCGCCAAGGCCGAGGGTCTGGGAGACGTTCCCACCCTGAAGCACGTTCGGGGGGTCGTCCTGGCCATGACTCAGCTGTACAAGGAAGGGAAGATCGACACCCTGTGGGTGGCGTCCAACGAGTTTGTGAACACCCTCATTCAGAGACCCCGGCTGGCCCGTCTTCTCCCCATCGCCGACCACGAAGAGTTGGCCTTGGAACACGACGAGAAGACCGAGGTTCGCGCCGAACTGAAGCGGAGCCAGAGCTGGGACTACCTCTATGAACCAGAACCGAAGGACGTCCTCGATGCCCTCCTGGAGCGCTACGTGGAGGCCCTTGTGTTCCACTCCCTGGTGGAAAACGGAGCTTCGGAGATGGCGGCGAAGATGGTGGCCATGAAAAACTCGTCTGAGAACGCGGGACGGATCATCAACGAACTGCAAATTGCTTACAACAAGGCCCGTCAGGCGGCCATCACCCAAGAAATTGCCGAAATTGTCGCAGGCGCAGCGGCGGTATAGAAGGAAACGCGTATGCAAAACGGAAAGATTGTCCAGATCATCGGCGCCGTGGTCGACGTCGAGTTCGGCCGAGACGCCATCCCCCGGGTCTTCGACGCGGTGGTCGTTGAGTCCAACGGCCTGGTCCTCGAAGTCCAGCAGCAGCTGGGCGACGGGGTCGTGAGGTCCATTGCCATGGGTTCCACCGACGGCCTCAGCCGCGGCCTCTCGGTGCGAGGCACCGGGGCGCCCATCAAGGTTCCCGTGGGGCACGCTACCCTGGGACGGATCATGAACGTCTTGGGACAGCCCATCGACGAACTGGGCGAGGTGAAGGCCGAAGAGCACATGCCCATCCACCGGGCGGCTCCTTCGTACGAAGACCAAGCCGGGGGCCAGTCCCTCCTCGAGACGGGCATCAAGGTCATCGACCTGATGTGCCCCTTCGCGAAGGGCGGTAAGATCGGTTTGTTCGGGGGCGCCGGGGTCGGCAAGACCGTCAACATGCTCGAACTGATCAACAACGTCGCCAAGGCCCACTCGGGCCTCTCGGTGTTCGCCGGCGTCGGGGAACGAACCCGCGAAGGAAACGACTTCTACCATGAAATGGCCGACTCGGGCGTCATCAACTTGCAGGACTTGCCGAAGTCGAAGGTCGCCA
>JAHFSN010000053.1 GCA_023265735.1 Spirochaetaceae bacterium
TTCGGGTCGGCCAGGAAGGCGTAGATGACGTACCGCAGGCCGGCGGCGGTGTTGCGCACCCCGTGGGCAATATGGAGCCAGCCGTCCTTGGTCTTGATGGGGGGGGCTCCGGCGCCGTTCTTCACTTCCTTGATGGTGTGGTAGACCTTCGGGTCGAGGACGGTTTCCTTGTCCACCACCGCGGGGTTCATCGACTTCGACAGCCCCGTGCTGATGCCGCCCCCCGAACCGGTGTCGATGAAACCGTCCTGGGGCCGGGTGTACAGGAGGTACTGGCCGTCGACGAACTCGGGGTGGAGGACGACGTTGCGCTGCTGGCCGCCGTTGGTCTTCAGGTCGGGCAGTCGTTCCCAGGTCCTCAGGTCCTTGGTGCGCACGATGCCCGCTGTGGCCGTGGCCGCCGACGTGTCGCCTGGGGCCGCCTTCGGATCCCGGCGCTCGGCGCAGAACAGGCCGTAGATCCAGCCGTCGGCGTGGGCCGTGAGCCGCATGTCGTAGACGTTGGTCTCGGGGTCGGCCACGTCGCCCAGCAGGAGGGGTTCTCCCTCGAACCGGAAGTTGCGGACGCCATCAGGACTCGACGCCAGGGCGAAGAAGCTCTTGCGGTCCCAGCCCTCGACCCGGGCCACCACCCAGTACTTGCCGTCGTGAAAGATGGCCCCGGCGTTGAACACCGCGTTGATCCCCAGGCGCTCCATGAAGAAGGGATTGGTCTTGGGGTCGTAGTCGTAGCGCCAGGCCGGAGGCACGTGTCCCGCCGTCAGCACGGGAAACTCGTACCGGATGAAGATCCCGTTCCCGGGCTTCACGGGCCGGTTTTGGCGCTTCAGCAGCGCGTTGTACTCCCGCTCTACCGCGGCCCTTCGTGTGGTAAACAAACTCATATCGATCTCCTCGTTAGTCGCAGAATGACCTCCATGCACGCCCGGCCGTTGTGGTACGAAGTTTTCCACAGGCCGCCCTTGGGACGGTCGAGGGCTGGTTGGCCCGAGGCGCTGACCAGCCAGTGCCACTCGCCGTGGAGCCGGTCCACGAGGAAGCGGTCGATGTAGCTCCACTGGGCCTCGGCGGCGGCGAGAAAGGCTTCCTCGCCGGTCAGCTCCCAGGCATTGATCATGCCCACCAGGGTCTCGGCCTGGACCCACCAGATGCGGTCGGTGTCCAGGTGTCCGCCGTGGAGCTCGTTGGGGAGGCTGCCGCCGTTGGCCTGCAGAACCTCGAGGGTCTTGCGGGCGATCCGCACGTACACGGCCTTCTTGGCCTCGGGGAGGGCATGGCCGTGGGCGATCTGGGCCGCCTCGGTGAGCAGCCAGCTGGCTTCGATATCGTGGCCGAAGCTCACATGGTCTGTCAGGGTGGTCCAATCGCGATTGAAGTAGAGACCCAGGTGCTCGGGGGTCACCAAGATGCGGGTCTCGAATACTTCCAGGAGGCTGGCCAAGGCTTCCTTCACCTTCGGCGAACCCGAGGCGAGGTACAGCGACGAGAGGGCCTCCAAAACGTGGAGGTTGGTGTTCATGCTCTTGGAGCAGGGAATATCGACCTCGCTGAGGGCCTTGATGAGCGACTGGGTCCAGGAGCGGTCCACGGCCTCGTAGTAGCCGCCGAACTCCCGGTCCCGGCCCACCTTTTCCAGCAGGTCGAAGGTCTCGAGGGCCAGGGCCAGGGCCGCCTTGTCTCCGGTGGCCCGGTAATACTGGGCCAGGCCATAGATGGCGAAGGCCTGGCCGTAGAGCACCTTGTGCTCGAACTCCGATTTCCCCTTGGCGTCGACGGTCCACCAGAACCCCTTGCCTTCGCGGTCGTAGAGTCGTTTGGTCAGGAAGTCGTAGGCGTGCCGGGCGGCGGCCAGGTCGAGGGGGTTGCGGCGGTAGAGCCAGGCCTGGCTGGAGGCCCACAGGTGGCGGCTGTGCATGACCAGCCCCTTGGGGTGGCGGAAGTCGGGGCGGCCGTCCGAGGCCACGAACCCGGCGAAACCGCCCTGGCGATGGTCCATGGTCTGGTACCAGAACGGCAGGATGTTTTCACGGAGTTCTCGGTCGAGGGCGGACGCCAAGGAGGTGCGTCTTTCGGTTTCCATGAGTCGCGATTATAGAACTCGCCCCGGGGAATGGCAACCGGTTTCCATGGGGCGCCCGCGTCCTTGCCGTGGGGCGTTTGGTCGAGTATTCTCTTGGGGGGAAGGCCCCCTTGAATCGCTCCCCCTCTCGAACCGTCCTCGTCACCGGCGGAAGCGCCGGGATCGGTGGTCAACTCACGCTGTCCCTGGCCCAAGCCGGCTACCACGTGTACTTCGTGGGCCGCCAGTCCGACCGTGGCCGCGCCCTCGAGGACCGGGTCCA
This sequence comes from Spirochaetaceae bacterium, assembly GCA_023265735.1. Taxonomy (GTDB): domain Bacteria; phylum Spirochaetota; class Spirochaetia; order JABEVK01; family JABEVK01; genus JAIFLN01. Next base: position 2,343 of record JAHFSN010000053.1, read on the forward strand.
GGACCAGGGCGGACGGGCCACCTTCGTGGCTGGCGACCTGTCCAGCCAGCACGGTGTGGCCCAGCTGGCGGACCGCGTGAGGGCCCTCCTGCCGCCCCGGGGCCTCGACGCCCTGGTCAACAACCTGGGGGGCGTTGCCCCCGCGCCGCGGACGACGTCCGACGGGGTCGAAACCACCTTCGCGTCCAACTTCGTCCATCCGGTGCTTCTGGCCTGTCTCCTGCTGCCCGAACTGCAGGCGGCCCAGGGCCGGGTCGTCCAGATGAGCACGGGGTACCACCACCTGGTGCGGCTCACCAGGGCCGACCTCACGGGGCGGCGCTGGGACTGCGGGATGAACGTCTATGGGCGGGCCAAGCTGCTGTCGGTCCAGGCTGGCGAGGTTATTGGCCTGCGCTGGCGGAACCGGGGCGTCGGTTGGCACTTTGCCGACCCGGGCATGGCCCAGACGCCCCTGACCCGGTCCATGACCCCCCGGGACTTCCCCTGGTACGGACGGTTCCTCTTTTCTCCCGTCCGCCACGTTCAGGGCTGCATTCCCCTGGAGTGGTGCGCGTCGAGCACTCTCCGGCTCCTGACGAGGACCCCTCCCCGGGACACGGGAGCGTACGTCCTTCCGGGGCCCGTGGTCCTGCCCAGGGCCCTGGTGGGTTTTGACCGCCGCGCGGGGGCCAACGGGCTGGCCTTCAGCTACCGGTGGTTCCTTCCGGAGTACCGCCCTCTGGTGGAGTCGACCACAGGGGAGTGAGCCGGCCGGGCTGGGCCCAGCTCCGGGTGCCCGCGTCCCGAAAGCTAGCAAGATACTCGTGGACGGCGTCGCTGCCCAGGAAGGCCGCGATCTGGTCGGCCTGGTCCTTCGTGGCGCAGGGGATGTAGGCCTAGAGCGCCTGGTCGGCCTGCCAGACCCGGCCGTCGCCCCGGGGGCCCCACACCTGGGGCACCAACCGCTTCTGGCCGTAGGCGGACCAGAGGACCTTGTACGGGGCGAAGGCGTAGGCGCCCGCCCCTAAGAGAGCCCACCACCGGCCCCGTTTCAACTGGGACCCCAGGTACAGGCCCCGCCGGGCCGCCAGGCGCTCCTTCCAATCCCTCCAGAATTGCGCCAGGCCCGAGGCCTCCAACTCTCGCTCCTCGAGGATGCGGCCGTCCCGATGGTAGGGCACGAGGATCCATTTTTCGGGTTTGCCGGGCCGGACCAGGGGGTGAACCAGCGCCGGATCGACATCGGTGGGGGGCGAGGGTACATGGAAGGCCGCGTTGGCTCCGCCGGTGTTGAGACCCTGCCGGGGACGCTGGCCGGGGGCCAGGGGAAACCGGGGAACGGGAGACCGGGCCCCCGGAGGGACCAGGCGCCACGGGCCGTCGGGGGCGTCTTGAACGGCGTCCCACGGGACCCAGGCGTCGGGACGACCCGTGAAATACCGCGGCGCCTTGGTCCTTGAACCGAGGGAGAATTCGGCCCAGCCGTACCGGGTGGCCACCTCGGGGAAGACCCGGGCCTCGGTGAGGTCGAAGATGGCGTCGGGGACCCAGCGCCGCCACCGGGCCGCCGAACCGCTGTGGAACAGCGAAAGGGGGAGGAAGAACCCCGCCCGGCCTCCCTCGTTGACCAGGGCGAAGGCCCGGGCGGTCACCAAGGCGGCGACGTCGAGACGGGACCGGCCCAACAGCAGCTCGGAAGGCCGGCCGACGAGGTCAAGGTCTCGAAACCACGGGCGGTACCGCTCCTGGTCCTCGGGATCGAGTTCGGGATAGCTGGCCCAGGGCGGGTTCCCCACCACGAAGTCGAACCGGCGGGCGGGAGGCCTGGTCACTACGTCGCCTTCGACCAGGTTGGCCTCGGGAAAGGCAAACCCGTAGCGTCCGTGCCAGGTCCGAGCAAAGGACTCCAGGAAGTCTCCCTCGCGGTCGATCAGGGTGATCCGGCCGGCCCAGGCCGCGTCGAGCACCCCGCCGCCCTGGGCCCGATCGGCCAGGGCGAACGCCAGGGAGCCCTCGCCCGCGGTGGGGTCGCACACGGTGGCCCCGGCGGTGACCCGGGCCGGGAGGTCCAGCCTCTCGACGGCCCAGCGGGCCCAGGACGGCGGGGTGAAGACGGCCCCCAGGGGCGCCATCAGGGGGCCAGGATCGCCGACAGGTAGGTGATGGCTGCCAGCTGTTCTTCGAGGGGATTCTCGAGTTCGAGGCTGACCCACTGGGGGGGGAGGAAGGCCCGGTAACGGACCAAGTAGTCGAGGTCGGCCACACTGGTGAAGTGGTGGTGGTCCGACCGGCCATTCCAGGGATTCGGGTCGCTCGTCCGGATCGCCGAGATGTGGCAGCATCCCGGGGGAAACCGATGGACCAGGGCGCCGAAGCCCTTGTAGACGGGATCGTCGGCCAGCCGGGCGGCTTCCCAGTGGCTGAAGTCGGGGCACACCCCGGCGTAGTCGCCCAACTGGTCGGCCTCGGGCAGGACGTCGGAGTTTTCCAGGTAGATCCGCTTGAGCCACCGGGAGCTTTCGGGAACGTACGCCGTGCCGCTGGCGGCGGGGTGGACGTTGAAGACCTCGGTGCCGAAGCGGTGGATGAGGTAGCCGATCTCGGCGTCGTCGCAGTCGGACCTCAGGTGGACGTGGGGCAGGCGCAGCCCCTCGATCCGCTCCAGTTCCGCGTAGAGCTTCGTCCGTTCGGGGGTGGGGAGGGTCGTGGGAAAGAGGGCGATCTGGGTCACCCCGAAGCGGGCCAGATCGTCGATAAACGCCCCCATCCTCTCCTTACGGGTGGAAGTGAGGGAGGGCAGGAGGGTCATGACCGGCGGAACACCTGGAGGGCGGCTTCGGCGGCGGCGGCGTTCTTGGTGCTCAGGTCCCGGGCCTCGTCCACGGCCGTGCGGATGCCCGTGGCGGCGTGCTCGATCGATCCAAAGGCGTTGTAGAACTCCAGGGACGTCTTCTCCACGGCACGCATCTGGGCCGCAATGTGGCTGGTCCCTGCCGACATCTCGTCGCTTCCGGCCTTGACCTCGGCGGCGATGCGGCTCAGGTCGCCCAGCCCCTCGAGGACCTGTCGGTTGCCCTCCTCCTGCTCGGTGAGGGACTGGCGGACCGATTCGAGGATGCGGCCCAGGCTCTCGATTTGGCGGGAGATCTTGGCGAAGGACTCACCGGCTTCACTGGACTGCTGGACCACGGCCGCGATGCCGTCGGTGGAGGTCTTCAGTTCGGTCTTGATGCTCTTGGACTGGGTCGACGCGAGGTCGGCGAGCTTGCGGATCTCGTCGGCGACCACGGCGAAGCCCCGGCCCGCGTCGCCCGCGTGGGCGGCCTCAATGGCGGCGTTCATGGCCAACAGGCTGGTCTGGCTGGCGATGCTGGCGATCATCTTGTTGGCGTTTCCCAGGGCTTCGGACTGCTTGGCCACGGCCTCGGCGGTGGCTCTCACCTTGGAAACCCCCGCCTGGCCTTCGCCGGCAGCCTGCTCCAGCTGTTCAAATTCCTGGGCCATGGCCCCCGCGTGCTTGCCGATCGACGCGACGTTGCCCACCATCTGCTCGACGGCAGAGGACGATTCCTGGAGGTTCTGGCCCTGGCGTTCCACGAGTCCCAGGAAACTCTCGACGTTCTTGCTGATTTCGTGGATGCCCGAACTGGTCTCCTGGATTCCCGCGGTTCGAACCGCGGCGGCTTCCCGCAGGGCCCGGATCTCCCGGTCGATGGTGTCCGCGGCGGCCCGGCTCAGGCCCAGTTTGTCCTCGGTTTCCCGACCATAGGACTTCAGCGTCTCGATCTGAGTGCGGAAAGAATCGATGGACGTTTCGAGGTTTTCGGCGATCTGGTTGAGGTTAGACTGGAGGGCATCGGATTCTCTGGTGGAGAACTTGGCGCTCATGCGGTGATCGACGTTGCCCTTGGCGAGGTCGGAGGCGAACTGTGACGCCTTGGTGACCGGGGCCAGGGCCGCCGTCAGGGCCGCCCACCCCAAAAAGGCCGCCACGAGGATCGATACGAGGACCAGGAGAACCACCATCCACAGGACCCCGGAAAGGGCCTCATTCGGCGGAGAGACCTTTTCGAGGGCCGAGCTTAAGGTCGTGAGAACCACGATGCCTAGAACCAGCAGGATAGCGATGCAGGGAACGACGAACGTCGCCACCCGGGTCTTCAACGATGCCTTCATGAAAAAGTCCTCCGCCCCAACACTATAGACGATGCATAGCAAGTGGACAATGGAGTTTTTTGAGTGAAAATTGATGCCCAGAAGCGCTCTTTGCGCCGGAATGGGGCCCCGCATCGTGGCGACGCCGCTTCGCGTCTTACGCCTGGAGTTTTGTTCCACAAAACTCCAAGACGGTTGGGCGCCAGCCCATCCGTCGGGATCGCTCTGGCCCTCCCCCGTCGGCGCCCCATTCCAACGCCTTCGCCCCGTGACATCAAACACTCTTGGTGGGAAGCACGGAATCCAAGAAGCTTTTCCGCCGAACCCCAAGGGGCGAGCGAAGCAAAGCCCCCCCGAGCGACCAGCGAAGCGCCGTCGCCCCCCAAGTCACCCACCAGACGGCGAGCGAAGCGACGCCCGTGCAGATCGGGCGACGGGGATCGCGCTTCTGGCTAAGTCGAGGGAGCGCACGGAGCACAGCCGTGCTGTGTGCACGGCGAGCACCGCACGCGACCGAGACGACGCCTGGACATTGGCCTATGGCCAAGTCCTGGAGTTTTGGGGCCAGCCCCAAAACTCCCAGGCTCAAGTTGCGACAGCAACTTGAGCCGAGACCCTAGCCCTTACCCCTGAGCAGGTATTCGGCCGTAATACGCATCGAGGTATATCTGCTTCAGCTCCTGAATCAGCGGAAACCGGGGGTTCGCGCCGGTGCACTGGTCGTCGAAGGCTTTCACCGCCAGGGCGTCGACCGCAGCCAGGAAGTCGGCTTCGGGAACGCCCCACGCCTGGATGGACTTGGGAATGTTCAGTCTCTCCTTCAGTTCCTCGATCTTGAGGATGAGCCGGTCGACCTTCTCGTCCATGGTCTTGCCGCCCAGACCCAGGTGGTCGGCCACCCGGCTGTACCGGGCCTTGGCTTCGGGGTGGGTGTACTGGCTGAAGACGGCCTGCTTGACCGGCACGTCGGTAGCGTTGAATCGGATCACCTGGCTGATGAGCAGGGCGTTGGCCACGCCGTGGGGAATGTGGAACTCGCCCCCCAGCTTGTGGGCCAAGCTGTGGCAGATGCCCAGGAACGCGTTGGCGAAGGCCATGCCGGCCATGGTCGAAGCGTTGTGGACCTTGGCCCGGGCCTTGGTGTCCTGGGCGCCCTTCTCGTAAGCGTCGGGCAGGTACTTGAAGAGGAGCCGGATCGCTTCGAGGGACAGGGCGTTGGTGAACTCGGTGCTGAGGACCGAGGCCATGGCTTCGAGGCTGTGGACCAGGGCGTCGATACCTCCGGCGGCCGTGAGGCCCCGGGGCATGTGCAGGGTCAGTTCGGGGTCAATGATGGCCACGCTGGGGGTCAGTTCGTAGTCGGCCAGGGGGTACTTCATGCCCGTCTTCTCGTCGGTGACCACCGCGAAGGGGGTCACTTCAGAGCCGGTGCCCGAGGTGGTGGGGATGGCCACGAAGGTGGCCTTGATCCCCAGCTTGGGGAACTTGTAGATGCGCTTCTTGATGTCCATGAACCGCAGGGCGAGGTCCTCGAACTTCACCTCGGGGTGTTCGTAGAGCACCCAGAGCAGTTTGGCGGCGTCCATGGGAGACCCACCGCCCAGGGCGATGATGGTGTCCGGGGCGAAGGCTCGCATCCGTTCGACGCCCTTGAGGACGGTGCCCAGGGTGGGGTCGGGTTCGACCTCGGCGAAGATCTGGAAGTCGATGCCCAGGTCCTCGAGGATGGCGGTGACTTTGTCGGTGAAGCCCATGTCGGCCAGCACCTTGTCGGTCACCAGGAACACCTTCTTCTTGCCCTCGGCCAGTTCTCGGAGCGCCGGGGCCAGGCAGCCGAACTTGTGGTAGACCTTGGGAGGCAGGTTGAACCAGAGCATGTTTTCCCGGCGTTCGGCGATGGTTTTGACGTTCAGCAAATGTTTGACTCCGACGTTCTCACTCACGCTGTTTCCTCCCCAAGAGCCGCAACCCAGAGTGAGGGAGGGTTCCAGCTTGAAGTTGTAGATGTCTCCGATGGCGCCCTGGCTGGAGGGCATGTTCACCAGAACCCGGGCGGTCCGGACGATGGCCCCGAACCGGCGGATCCGGTCTTCGTTCAGGGGGTCGGTGTAGAGGACGGACGTGTGACCCAGTCCCCCGAACTCGACGAGGCGGCGGGCCAGCTCCACGGCGCTGTCGAAGTCCTTGGCCTTGTACAGGCCCAGCACCGGGGACAGTTTCTCGAAGGCGAAGGGCTCATCGGTGGCCACCCGGTCGGCTTCTCCCACCAGCACCTTCACGTGTTCCGGGGCCTCGATGCCAGCCAGCTTGGCGATCTGTCCGGCGCTTTGGCCGACGATCTCGCCGTTGAGCTTGCCGTCGTGGAGGATGGTGGCGGCCAGTTTGTCCCGGTCCTTCCCCTGGACGATGAGGGCCCCCCGGGCGGTCAGTTCGTCCTTGACGGCCTTGTAGCGGCTCTCGACCACGACCACGGCCTGCTCGCTGGCGCAGATCACTCCATTATCAAAGGTCTTGGACAATAGGATGGAATTGACCGCGGTGACCACGTCGGCCGTCTCGTCGATGACCGCGGGGGTGTTCCCGGCGCCCACGCCGATGGCGGGGTTACCGGAGCTGTACGCGGCCTTGACCATCCCGGGGCCTCCGGTGGCGAGGATGAGGCTGA
>JAHFSN010000054.1 GCA_023265735.1 Spirochaetaceae bacterium
ATTTCACTCTCTTTCTTGTCCCCATCACGTTCCGGGCCACGTGGGAGTTCAAGCTCTTCCCCTTTAGTTTCCCGGTGGGTGCAGGGGCGGGCTTCACCTTCGTCAGCTATCAGCAACGGTCGAGTTTTGATCCCATTTTGATGCCCACGGCAGGGGCCTATTGGAACATGAGCTCAGGCTGGAGTTTTGGGGTCGACGTGGCCCCGTGGTTCATCTTCGAGAACTACTTCCCCGGAGGTACGGTTCCGTCGTCGGACAGCCGAATTGCCTACTTCCTCGATATCACGGCCGGCGCCATCTACCATTTCTAGGAGAACCCGTTTCATGAAATACCCTTTCTTTCTGCTTCTCCTGGCGATCCTCATCCTGGCGACCGGCTGTTCTCCCGGTACCGAGGGGATCTTTGCCTCCATCGAACGGGAGCAGAAGGTTCAGTCCCTCGGGGGAATGAACAAATACGCCACCATCACGTCGATGGCCGAACTGACGGCGTCGACACCCCACCGCTACTTTGCCACGGGGGGCCGGGCCCTCTTTACCCGCCCCTTGGGGGCCGTTCAGTGGGACCAAATGAAGGTAGGCGGCAATGCCGAGATTTTGTCGGTTGGTTCCGTAACCGACGCTCTGGGTACCGGAAAGGCAGTGTTTGCCATCGCGGGAGGGACCCTCTGGCAAAATACTAATGGCACCGAGGCAGGTTGGACGAGCGTGTTTTCCACCATCGCCAGTGGCGGGGACACTCCGGTGACCCTCATCCCCATTCGAAGCACCGACGGAAAGTGGAGCCAGGAATTGCTGGTAGTGACCACGAACGTGTCGAACAGCTACCAAAATGTCTACCGAATCAACACGACAGATGGTACGACGATGAATGTTACGGCGCCTCTCAACCTAGCGTCAGCGGCTGGCATGGGCACGCTGTCCACGGGGGTGACCTCGGCAGCCACCGATGGGACTAACTACTACCTCGTGAACCAGAGTTTCCTTTGGACGGTCAACAGCTCGTTCACGTCCGCCACCAAGATCACCGTATCGGGCGTCGACCACGTTGCGTACCAGGGTGTCTTGTACCTGGGCACCACCCTCTATCTGTCCACGATGAGCAACGCGGGGTCGGGCGGAGGTCTGTACACAGTCGGAAGCCCATCGGGAGGCGGCTTCTCCTTCGGCAAACTCACGTCCGACTCCACGGAAGTCGACAAGAATTCGTATCCAGTGTGGTTTACGCAGTTTCTTTACAACCAGCGAAATACGAGTATCTGGATTGCCACTTACTCTTCCACGTACACACAGGGAACGGGTTACATGGAGTACTCCTCGGGCACCCTCCACACGACCCCCATCACGAGTGAGAACAACTACAACTCGACGGTGCTCCCCACATCAGCCGTAGGGGTGCTCTTTGCCGACTACGAGGGCCCCAACTACTTTCTAGGAACCCTGTCGCAGGGCCTCTGGCAGTGGAGCGGAACAGGCAGCAGTGCGACCTGGGTCCAGCAGTAGATCGCTCCGACCGGGAACCGGCCCACGTCGGCTCTCGCTGCGCCCCTGTCTTGAGTTCTGGACGGGAGCCGTGTCTGGCACAAGGGAGGAACGCAGAGACCTTCCCCTTTTCCATTTGGTTCCGGGATTCCTGCACACACAAAAAGAAAGGCCGCCCGAAGGCGGCCTTTCTGATTCTACAAGGGGGAACTAGACGGCGCTCTCGCCTCTATCCTTGGTCCGGACCCGAACCGCGTCCTTCACGTCGCTGATGAAGATCTTTCCGTCACCGACGTTGCCCGTGAACGCCGTGGTCACCACAGCGTCGATCAACTTCTCGACCAGTTCGTCCTTGACGACGGCCTCGATCTTTACCTTGGGAATGAACAGGAGTTTGTACTCCTTGCCGCGGAACTGTTCCACGATTCCCTTCTGCCGGCCGTGACCCTCCACCTGAGTCACCGTGATTCCGGAATGCCCCAGGCTCTCCAGTTTCTCGACGATGTCTTCCAGCTTCTCGGGGCGAACGATCGCTTCAATTCTTTTCATGGTGCTTTGCCTCCTTTCCTTAACCTTACCGGTCGCCCTGTTTTTCGCCGTGCTGGGTCTGGTCCAACCCGATCACTTCTTCCTGAGGCTCGACCCGGACCTTCGTGAAGATCCGAACAATACCGTAACACACAAGGGTTCCGACGATGGCCCAGAGCCAGGCGATCACCACGGAGGTGGCCTGAACCGCCAACTGGGCAGGGTTGCCATAGAGGAGGCCAGCGGCAGGAGTGACACCGTCAAAGTAGTAGCCGATCGCCGGAGTGGCGAGGATACCGGTCAGCAAGGCACCGACGGTACCACCGATGGCGTGGACACCGAAGGCATCCAGGGAGTCATCGTAGTTGAAGGCCTTCTTCACGAACGCCACGAAGATGTAGCTGACGATGCTGACTGCCACGCCGATCACGAGCGCTCCGCCGATATCGACAAAGCCGGAAGCCGGAGTGATGGCCACAAGACCCGCCACAATACCCGTCGAAATACCGACCATCGTCATCTTGCGATGATGGATGTACTCAATGATGATCCAAGCCACCGCAGCGGCAGCCGCAGCCGTATTCGTCACAGCGAACGCGCTTCCAGCCAGACCATTGGCTCCCACCGCGGAACCGGCGTTGAAACCAAACCAACCCACCCACAGCAAACCGGCACCGATCGCGGTGAACCCAATGTTGTTGGGAATGATGGGGTCTTTTCCGTAGCTAACCCGAGGTCCTAGCAGGAGCGCCAGCACCAGGGCCGAGACGCCGGAAGAGATATGCACGACCAAACCGCCCGCGAAGTCGAGGGCATTGACGCTCTTCAGGCCCAAGAGGTGTCCGACACCATTGTTCATATCGCTGAGGAATCCACCGCCCCAAACCATGTGGGCCAACGGAGCGTAGACAATCAGTGACCACACCACCGAGAAGAACAGCCAGGCGCCAAAGGCCATTCGTTCCACAATCGCGCCGGAGATCAGGGCGACGGTGATGATGGCAAACATCAGCTGGAAGAGGGAGAAGACCGATTCAGGAACGCCGGTGGCTCCCCAGAGAGGAACCTTAGCTCCGCTGGTATCTCCACCCGTCATGTAGATGACGCCGTTGAAGAACGACTTCGAAAAATCTCCCAGCAAGCCGATAGGGTCCAGGTTCGCACCGAACGCCAACGAGTACTGGACGACGACCCAAACGATGCTCACGATAATCGCCGAGCCGTACGAGTAGGCCATCGTCGCCAAAATGTTCTTCCTGCGGACCATACCGCCGTAGAAGAGTGCCAAGCCGGGAACGGTCATCAGCAGAACGATAGCCGCCGAAGTCAACATCCACGCCGTCGCGCCGGTGTCCAGCGCAAAGGTCGTCGCGCTGACTTTGGCTCCTTCGGAGGTTCTGTCTCCCACCGCCGTCTTGACAGTGAACTCCACGGACTGGGCGTTGGCCAAATCCGAAGAAACTGTCACGCCGTTGGCCCCATCGCCGGGCTTGGCGTCTACCGTAGTCGCCTTACCGTCAGCGCCCGTATACGTCACATGGAACGCGGTCGCCCCCGCAGGGTCCTTCCATTTGAGGACCACCGACTTGTTGCCACCCGTGGCATTCAGGTCGGTCACTTCAGGAACAGCCGGAGCCGCTACGGCCTTAGGCGCGGCCTTCGAGTCCGCCGCAAAACCCAGAACGGGGAGCGCGATAAGCGCGACCGTCAGGAACAATTGCAAGAAACGTTTCATTTCCTCCTCCTCAGGTAGGTTTAGCCCTACGATACCCGACCCGATGGTGTCTTCATAGATTCCTCAGAACGGTCTTGGAGATGGAAATTCAATAAGATACATTTATGTATTTTTGTGGGAGGGAATCGAGGTTGATCTACAAATTCGTCAAATTTGTACGTTAAGTATAATCATTGCAAGGAATAATGCGGAGCATTGCTCTGTTTGACAGAAACGTGTAGGAAGGATTTCTTCCAACCAGGGGCAAAAAGAACTATACATATGTTGGAGACATGTCGTCCTACTTTTGGGGCTTGCCGACAGGAATTCTGGGCTGCCATTCCCCTCCTGCCGTTAATAGAAACGAGGGAGTATCATTAGTTCCATGGACGGTTTCCATTCGACAGCGTCTTCCGTATCTTTTCAGAGAGCGCGTGGAGTTTTCATGACCCCTAAATCGGTGCGGACAAACCAGCCCTACATCCTTCGAGAATTGATAGACCAAAAACTCTGCCTCACGAACGACGGACAGCTTTCCCTCTTCTTCGTGGGCGTGGGAAGCGCCTTTTCCAAACGCCATTACCAGACGAATCTTCTGATCATCAAAGGTGACGATCACCTCATGGTTGACTGTGGGACCCGGACCCCCCAGGCCCTCCACGAGTTGGGGACGTCTGTGGCCCAAATCCAGCACTATTACGTCACCCACTCCCACGCCGATCACACGGGAGGTCTCGAAGAGGTGATGCTGGTTTCGCGGTACGCCACCAAGGTCAAACCCCACATCTGGATTACTCCCGCCTACCAGAACACCCTGTGGGACCTCACGCTTCGGGGCGGTAGCGGCTTCAACGAGTCCAATGGCGGGGCCAACCTCTCCTTCGCCGACATGTGGACCGTCCACCCCCTGCGCTGGCTTCCCAACTCCCCCCGGGAGGCCTACGAGTTTGAGGTTGGTTCATTGAAGCTCAAGGTGTTCCGAACCAAGCATATTCCGGGAACGGCCGCCTCTTGGGAGGACAGTTTCTGGAGCACCGGTTTAGTCATCGACGACCGGGTCTTCTTCTCGGGCGATACCCGATTCGATCCTGCGCTTCTGGAAGAATTTGCCAGGGATCCGTCCGTCGAAATCATCTACCATGACTGTCAGTTCTTTCCGCCGGGCGGTGTTCATGCGTCCATCGACGAGCTGAAAGCCCTGCCCCAGGCCCTCCGGGAGAAGATGCTCCTTGTCCATTACGGGGACGACTGGGAAACGCAGTCGGCCAAGGTGGTCGAGCTGGGGTTCTCGGGTTTGGCTCGCCAGTGGGTCTACTATGACTTTCCCTCGCCGCCCAAGAGCTCGGGAAGCGCATAGACGTCTTCCATGGCTTCGACGAGTATGCCCCCCGATCCCCTGGCCAAGGGTACCTCGAGGTCGACGGGAAATCGGTCGCCCACAGAAACGACGGTGGGGGGCGGTACCCCCAGGTACTGGTAGGCAAGGTCGAAGGCGGCGGGATGAGGTTTGGAGTGCCCCGATTCCTCGAGCCCAATGATGCGCGGAAAGAGGTCAGAGACGCCGAGGACCGCCAGGGTCCTCACGGCCACATCGGACGGATTGTTGGTCACCAGGACCAACCGAAACCGGCTTGCCAGGAGTTTCAAGGCACCGCGGAGCCGCAGGTCTTCATCCAGGTAATCCTCGGGACGGATGGCCCGCCGCCGCAACTCGACACTGCGCGCGATGGGGTAACCGAGGGCACCCAAAAGGGTATTCCCAAAGCTCGGTTTTCGTCCCCCGTTCTCACGGCGAAAGTTGTCTTCCCACTGGGCCAGCTCGCCCTGCAATCGGTCCACCGTCCACCCCAGGTCGGCGGCCAGCAGGGCAACCTGGTTTCCTACCTGGGAGTTGTAATAAGCTTCGTTGCGGTACAGAGTGAGGTCCATGTCGAAGACCAGACCGCGAATCTCCTGGGGCAGGGCGTAAGTTACCATGAATGTTGAGTTCCACTATTACTGCGTGGGGTTCCTGGCGGTCAAGGCCGGCTTTTCCCTGTCCGAGGCCACGACCCTGGCCTTCGCCAGCCAGTACGTGGACCACCACGACAGAACCTACGAGATCTCCACACCCCAGGGCCTCGTGAGGAGTTCTCCGACCCAGAACTACTCCTTCTGGGACCCGGACACCGTCACCGAGGTTCTGGCGCCCTTCCATTTTCTCCCGGCGGGCCCTGCGGCCCGCGAGTTTTCGCCCAGGAGGGACGGAGCCCACCACCCGTGGGATGTGAGACCCAACTCGGAGCCAGCCAAGCGACTCCTCGTCTCGGCCCTGAAGACCAGAGACCTCTGCCGGATCGGGATTGCCCTCCACACCTTTGCCGACACCTGGGCACACCAGAACTTCACGGCCCGCAACGAAGTCTGGAATCGCCTCGACAGTTCGAATCCCTTGCCCAGCCCGGGACACGCCCACGCGGGCCGGTCTCCGGATTCCTGGCAGGAGAGTTGGGTCGACCCGCGTCTGATCGAACCCCAGGTCGTGAACGAACTCCGGTTCCAAGACGCGGCGCGAAAGATCTACCGCTATCTCTGCGTCTTCCGCGGCAAGGAATTTCGCGACGAGGACGCCGTCGGGGCCGAACTCACCTCTTTGATGGCCGCCTCTCGTTACCGGGAAACCAGTGAGGAGCGCATGCTCGACTTTATCGTTTCCCTGGGGATGGAACCCTACCGAGCGGATCTGTGGCGGGACCAGGCCCTCGAAGTCGAACCTGGACCCGACGCGCCCCGATGGAAGAAGGTGGGAGACGCTGTTCTGCAGAAATTTGGCATGGGAGAGCCCTGCCAAGCCCGGGCCAAGGTCAATTTCGAGACAAGCCTCTTTGCCGGGTGGCTGCGGGCTGCCGAAGCCCACCGGGGCCTCGCCAAAGCACTGGTTGCCGAGGCCATAAGTTCCTGACCGGGGTTCTCGGCCCCCCCTGGAAGACCCGCCATGGGCCGCCCGCTGCCAGCTGGTTCGCCACGAACAGCGTTAAATATTAACTTCGTTAACTTTTACCATTGTTATCTATTAACACTGTTAACACTTAACATAGTTAGATGTTAACCTCGTTAATTTTTAACGTGGTTAAAGTTTTCCTGTGCCGCTGAGTCCGCCAGCACGGTGGGTTCTGGCTCCTCGGGAGGCCCTGGGGGAGAACTGGGGCAGTTGAAGCCTCTGAAAAGTCCCCGGGTCCACCTCGTCGGGGCGATGGGTCACGTAGATCAGAGTTCGGCTCGGCTGCGAGGCCCACGCCGTGACCCGCTCGAGGACCCGGGACTGAGCCTGGAAATCCAAGCCCTGGCAGGGTTCGTCGAGCAGAAGCAGTTCAGGTCCGGCGACCAAGGCTCGTCCTAGAAGGAGGAGGCGCTGGGTGCCCCAGCTCAGCTCGTCCCAGGGGCGGCGAACGGCGTCCGAAAGGCCCCACTCGGCGGCCAGGGCCTGGCAGGCCTGAACCTCGTCCCACGAGGGGTCGGTCCATAAGCCTACGGTCGCCGCAAAGCCCGAGGCGAGGACCTCGAGCCCGGTGACGCCGAAGAGGTTCCGGAAGCCCAGATGCGCCGAGTAAGAGACGAGACCGACCCTGCGGCGCACCTCGGCCAGGGTGAGCTCTGGTCCCCGGCGGAACCCGAAGACGTGGATCTCGTTCGAGAACACCTGGGGGTGGTCCCCGAAAATGAGGGCCAGAAGGGTGCTCTTTCCCGAACCGTTGGGCCCCGTGACCAACCACCGTTCCCCCCGGCGCACGGTCCAGTCGAAGTCTGAAAAGACCGGCACATCGGGGTAACCGGCGTTGACCCGGCGGAACGAGAGGACGACCTCCTGGGTCGACGAGGCCGGTGCCGAGAAGGACAGAATCGAAGCGGGCCCGGGGGTCTGGTCTCCCGTTCCTGGGAGCGCCCAGGTGTTCCAGGGGCCGGGAGGACGGTCGTTGGGCTTTCGGGTCAGGAAGACGAGGTCCTTACCCGCCATCAAAGCGTCGGCCAAAAGCCGACCCAGCAGCTCGGTGCCCACGGTGTCCAGACCTTCGAAGGGTTCGTCGAGGATGAGGAAAGGAAGGTCCAGGCGCCAGGCCCGGGCCAGGCATGCCCTGCGAAGCTCCCCCGTCGAGAGGTGCTTGAGTCCGCGCTCCCCCTTCTCCCCGAGGCCAAATCGCTTCAGGAGATCCGGGTCGCCCACAAAGTCCCTCGTCAACGTACCGGGGTCGGGGCCCTCGCTAACGTCGGAGAGGTCGATGTGCCTCTCCCACTCGAGCAGCAGCCTCTGGCGCTCGAAGCCTATCCAAGCCTCCTCGGCCTGGGCAAACGCGGGGTGGCTCTCGTACCGGCCCTCGACGGCGTCGAGGCGGCCCACCCAGAGGGCCGCCAGGGCCGATTTCCCGCTCCCGTTGGGCCCCGAGATTACCCAGGACTCCCCCACGTTCCACTCCCACGAAATCCCCGAAAGAGCCCTTCGGTGCCAGTCCCCTACCCCGCAGTTCTGCATGCTGATCCAAACCATGGTCTAGAGTATAGCGAAGCCAGCCGGGTTTGGGTTCTTCGGACACCGCCCCCCCTGATTGAATTCTTCGCCAAAAACTCTTAGGATACCGTCCGTTCGAATGAGGCCCCTATGATCACCGCCACTAACATTTCTCTGTCCTACGGCAAGCGCGTCTTGTTCAAGGAAGTCAATCTCAAGTTCACCCCGGGCAATTGCTACGGTCTCATCGGAGCCAACGGCGCGGGCAAGTCGACCTTTCTCAAGATCCTCTCGGGAGAGATCGAGCCCGACACCGGCGAGATCGTCATTCCATCCAAGGCCCGGCTGGCCGTACTCCAGCAGGACCATTTCCAGTTTGATGACTGCACCGTCCTCAACACGGTCATCATGGGCTACCAGAAGCTGTGGAACATCATGCAGGAACGCGAGGCGCTGTACGCCAAGGCCGACCTCAACGACGAGGAAGGCATGAGGGTCGCCGAGCTGGAAGGCGAATTCGCCGAGCTAGGCGGCTGGGAGGCCGAGGCCGAGGCTTCGTCCCTCCTCGACGGTCTGGGGATCGGAGAGAAGGACCACCAGAAGCTCGTTAAGGAACTCGACGGGGGCGAAAAGGTCCGGGTCCTCCTGGCCCAGGCGCTCTTCGGCAACCCCGACATCCTCCTCCTCGACGAACCCACCAACCACCTCGACCTCGAATCGATCCAGTGGTTGCAGGAATTTCTGGGGAACTTTCACAACACCGTCATCGTGGTGAGCCACGACCGACACTTCTTGAACCAGGTGTGCACCCACATCGCCGACGTGGACTACGGCCAGATCAACCTCTTCGTGGGCAACTACGACTTCTGGTACCAGATGAGCCAGATTCTCACCCGGCAGAAGAAGGACGAGAAGAAGCGGGCCGAGGACAAGGC
>JAHFSN010000055.1 GCA_023265735.1 Spirochaetaceae bacterium
CGCGGCTAGTCCATCTGCATGGGCATGACGACGTGGAAGAAATCCTTCCGCGGATCGGTCCGAAGGGTCATGGCTTTCTTGGGATCCGTGAATTCCAGGGTAATGCGGTCACCGGTCAGAACGCGGAGCGGATCCGTCAGGAACATGTAGTTCAAAGCCATGGTCGTGAGCGGCCCCTGGTATTCGCAGGCGATCTCTTCCTTGGCCATTCCCATCTCGCTCTCTTCCGTGTTCACCATGAGGTTCCCCTCAGAGACCGTCAGGTAGATCCGTTTGGCCTTCTGTTCGGCAAGGAGGGAGACACGCTTCAAGGCTTCGCTGAAATCGTCCTTCTTCAGGCCGATGGTAAAAGACTGGCTTTCCGGAATAACCCGGGAGTAGTTGGGAAACTGTCCCTCGATGAGGTTGGACTGGATCTTCTGGTTGTCGAATTGAACATGGAGCTGCTTGTCGCTGATGGCCAGATTCATGGTCCCCTGGCCCGATGCGAGCTTCCGGATGAGGTTGAGCGCCTTCGGAGGGACGATGATGCCGTTAAACTCGGGAAGCCCCGTGGCCGCCTTCTCGATGTACGAGAGCCGTCGGCCGTCGGTGGCCACCATCACGATGTTGTCACCCTTGCGCTCCAGATACACGCCGTTCATGTAGTAGCGGGTTTCGTCATCGCTCACGGAAAAAATCGTCTGCCCGATCATTTCCAAGACGTCGGCCTGAGGAAGGGCGAACCACGTCAGGTTGTCCCCGTCTTTGATCTCAGGAAACTTATCGCTGGAGATACTCTTGAGCTGAAAGTCGATGGAGGTCCCCACCGGCTTGATCGTCAGTTTGCCGTCTCTGACCTCAAACTCAATTTCCCGATCGGGCAGGGAGCGTAAAATTCCCAGGAGTTTTTCGCAGAAGACCGTGGTCACTCCATTGACGCTTCCAGACACCGGAATCTTCGTCTCAAACGCCACTTTGAGATCGGTAGCCTTGATCGTGAGGAATCCGTCATGAACTTCCAGGAGGACGTTGCTCAGAATCGACATGGCGTTTTTCACCGAGATGATTTCCTGGGCGATCGAGACTTCCTTCAGCAGAACATTCCGCTCGGAGATGAATTTCATGAAAGCCGCTCCTCTCTTCTCTTACAAATTCAAAATTCAGTAGTAGTCATAGTAGGGGGTCGGGAAATGTGGAAGAACAAATAATCCCTTTCGCCTCAAACCTTTATAAGGGTCATCGGCTGTGGGAAAACTCGCCCACCTTTCCCACATTTCCACAGGAGGGATCAGTTATCCCGACTTTTCCACAGAAATATAACAGATAATCCCTTTGTTGCGCTACCAAATTCAGGACCCGGCCCGGTCCCTGACGGTCCGGATGAGGTTCTGGATCTTGATCTCAAAATTGGGCTCCGTCTTCACCTTGTCTTCGATCTTTTGGACCGCGTGCATGACGGTCGTGTGGTCCCGTCCTCCAAACTCCATCCCGACCTCCGTGGTGGAGTATTCGGTCAGTTCCCGGATCAAAAACATGGCAATTTGCCGGGGCAACGTGATGGCCTGGGTCCTCTTCTTTCCCTTCAGGTCCTGGACGCTGAGGTTGTGAGCCTCGGCGACGACCCTCTGGACCAGGTCAATGGCAATGTTCTGCTGAGACGGCCCAGCGAAGACGGATTTCAGCTGTTCCTGGGCCACGTCGATGGTGATTTCTCTCTTAAGGAGTTCCCCATAGGCGGAGATCTTGTTCATCGCGGCTTCGAGATCGCGAATGTTGGTGCTCACGTTCTTGGCCACGAGTTCGAGGACGGCGTCGGACAGGTGAATTCCCTTGGAAACCATTTTTGTCCTGAGGATGACGAGGCGGGTTTCCCAGGTGGGCAGCTGAAGGTCGGCGATGATTCCCCGGGTCAGCCGGCTCAGGAGCCGTTCGGCGAAGGCCTTGAGTTCCTGGGGCGGTCGGTCGGACGTGAAGACGAGTTGCTTCTTAGCTTCGTAGAGAGCATTGAAGGTGTTGAAGAGTTCTTCCTGGGTGTCCTTCTTGTTCTGGAGGTCGTGGATGTCGTCGATGAGCAGCACGTCGACGTTCCGGTACTTATTCTTGAAGGCGCTCTGGGTCTTGTTCTGGAGGGAAGAAAGGAACTCGTTGACGAAGCTCTCCGCCGGAAGGTAGGTGACGACAAGTTTGTCATTATTATGGTGGATGGCGTTGCCCAAGGCCTGGATCAAGTGGGTTTTCCCCAAACCGACGCCGCCGTAGAGGAAAAAGGGGTTGTAGGCGTTTCCGGGATCCTTGCTGATGGAAACGGCGCAGCTGTAGGCGAATTCGTTGTTCTTGCCCACGATGTAGTTTTGAAGGGTGTAGTCGGGGTTGAGCTGGGAGTGGGCCTTTCGGGGTGCCTTCGGGAGCCGGGGCGGTTCCCCCTTGGGCTCGGACTTCTCTTCGACCGGGGCGGCCCGGGTGGGGATCTCTGGTTTTCGTAAGGTGAAGGCAAATTCGATCTTCTGCCCAGTCAGCTCCAGGAGTTTGTCTTCCAGCACAACGAGATACTTTCCCTTGAGCTGATCCCGGAAAAACGCCGAGGGGACAGAAAGAGTCATAGTCGATCCGCTGGAGGATTCATACTGGAGGCTGCTGAAGACGAAGGAGAACTCTCCCTCATCCATTTGCGACTTGAGTTGCGATAAGGTTTCGTTCCAGAAATCCTGCAGGTTCATGGGAGCCTCGGGGGAATCTTAACAAGTTATCCACAGATGCGGTAGGCGGCATCGTAAAGGAACCCCGGAAAAATAGCAAATTCTTCCTTAACGAAAATTTGGCATCGGTCACCCAGGATTAATCTATTTTCTTTTAATTCAATGATTTAATTCTTTAGATTCTTTTAATAGCGGTAAAACGCCTCAGAAATTCAGAATTCCAGTGAGTTTTCCACCGACAAAAGCCCTTTTCCAGGGAGAATTCAGATTTCGTCCACAATCTATCCACAAGCCAGGAGAGGAGATAGGCCGGGTGAGAAGGCGTGAATCTTTACTTTTTTGCTTCCAACCTTTACACTCCCGCTACTTATGAATGAGAATTACTCCGCCGACCAGATCCAGGTTCTGAAGGGTCTGGAAGCAGTCCGTTTGCGGCCCGGCATGTATATCGGGTCCACCGGACCCGAGGGTCTCCACCACCTTGTGTATGAAATTGTAGACAATTCGATCGACGAAGCCCTCGCCGGTTATTGTACTGAGGTGAAAGTCGTCATCGAGCAGGGTGACGTCATCCGCGTGGAGGACAACGGACGCGGTATCCCGGTGGACATTCACCCGGAGGAGGGCGTCAGCGCCCTCGAGGTCGTTCTCACCAAGCTTCACGCCGGCGGCAAGTTTGACAAAAACTCTTACAAAGTTTCGGGCGGACTCCATGGAGTCGGTTCGTCGGTGGTGAATGCCCTTTCCACCTGGTTCGAAGCCACCGTTTACCGCCAAGGAAAGATCTGGTTCCAGCGGCTGGAACTGGGAGAACCCATGGCTCCGGTTTCGACGATCGGGGAGTCTCCCAATACCGGCACGACCATTCGATTCAAGGCCGACTCCACCATCTTCACCGAAACCACGGCCTATACGTTCGATGTGCTGGCCCGTCGACTCAGGGAGCTCGCCTTCCTCAACAAAGGAATCCGAATTCTGCTCGTCGACGAGCGGGAGTCGCCCCACAAGCAGCACGACTTCTTCTTTGAGGGCGGCGTCAAATCCTTCGTGGAGTACTTGAACACCAACAAAAACAAGCTTCACGATGAGGTCATCTACTTCGAGAAAGAACGGGATGGCGTTGCCGTCGAGATTGCCCTGGAGTGGAACGACACCTACGTTGAGAACATTTTCAGCTTTGCCAACAACATCAACACCAAGGAAGGTGGAACCCACCTCACCGGGTTGAAGGCGGGCCTCACCCGTACGGTCAACCTGGCCCTGGCGGGGAGCCGGTTCGCCAAGAAGATGACCGAACCGCTTTCCGGCGAAGACACGCGGGAAGGCCTGACGGCGGTGGTGTCCGTGAAGGTTCCCAATCCCCAGTTCGAAGGCCAGACCAAGGGGAAGCTGGGGAACAGCGAAGTCAAAGGTATCGTCGAGCAAATCGTCAATGACGGGCTCCAGGAATACCTCGAAAAGCACCCGAAAGAAACAGAAAAGATCCTCGAGAAGTGCGTCCTGGCGGCCACGGCGCGAGAAGCGGCCCGAAAGGCCCGGGAGAGCGCCCGAAGGAAGAATCCCTTCGAGTCGAACGGGCTTCCCGGAAAGCTGGCGGACTGCCAGGAGCGCGACCCCGCGAAGTGCGAAGTCTACATCGTCGAAGGCGACTCCGCCGGCGGATCGGCCAAGATGGGCCGGGACCGGGCGACCCAGGCCATCTTGCCCCTCTGGGGAAAGATGCTCAACGTCGAAAAGACGAGTCCCGACAAGGTGATGTCCAACGAGAAGCTGCTTCCTATCATCCAAACCCTGGGTACCGGAGCGGCGGACATGTTCGACGTGGAGAAGCTCCGCTACCACAAGGTCATCATCATGGCCGATGCCGACGTCGATGGCTCCCATATTCGGACGCTGTTGCTGACCTTCTTCTTCCGGTACATGAAGGAACTCATCGAGAGAGGTCATGTTTACATCGCCATGCCTCCCCTCTACAAGCTCAGCTTTGCCAAGCAAATTCACTACGCCTACGACGAAGCGGAGCGGGAGAAGATTCTGGCCGAATTCAACGTGGACAGCGAAAAGGTCTCGATCCAGCGCTATAAGGGCCTTGGTGAAATGAACCCGGAGCAGCTCTGGGAGACGACCATGAATCCCCAGACCAGGAACATCATCCAAGTCAGGCTCGAAGACGGTGTCCTGGCGGACGAAATCTTCACGATCTTGATGGGCGACCTGGTTCCGCCGCGGCGTAAGTTCATTGAAGATAACGCTTTGACTGTCGCCAACCTCGACATCTAACAGGAGAACCCCGTGTCAGACTCAACGCCCCCCCTTCCCACGGGGAAGGTGATTCCGATCAGCATCGAACAGGAAGTCCGAACCTCCTACTTGAACTATGCTATGTCCGTCATCGTGAGCCGGGCCCTTCCCGATGTTCGCGACGGCCTGAAGCCCGTGCACAGGCGGATTCTCTACGCCATGCATGAGATGGGCCTGCGTGCGGGGTCGACATTCAAGAAGTCGGGCCGTATTGTCGGTGACGTCTTGGGAAAGTACCACCCGCACGGCGACCAGTCGATCTACGACGCCTTGGTGCGTTTGGCCCAGGAATTCAGCATGCGCTATGTGGTGGTTAAGGGCCAGGGAAACTTCGGCTCTGTCGACGGTGACCCTCCGGCGGCCATGCGATACACCGAAGCCAAGATGGCCCGGGTTACCGAGGAGATGCTCCGGGACATCGACAAGAATACCGTCGATTTTGGCCCGAACTACGACGACTCGCTCCAGGAGCCCCTCGTCCTTCCTACCGCGTTTCCCTTCCTCCTGGCCAACGGGTCCAGCGGCATCGCGGTGGGGATGGCCACCAACATGCCCCCCCACAACCTTCGGGAGATCTGCGCTGCCCTCGTGGCGATTATCGACAACCCCGAGGCCACCATCGAAGACCTGATGCTGCACATGAAGGGCCCCGACTTCCCCACGGGAGCCATCATCTACGGCCGCTACGGCATCTACCAGGCCTTCAAGACCGGCAAGGGTCAGGTGATGGTCCGCAGCCGGTACGAAATTGAGACATCCAAGACCGGCAAGGAATCCGTCATTGTTTCCGAGCTGCCCTACCAGGTGAATAAGGCGCAGCTGATCGAGCACATCGCTGAACTGGTCCACGACAAGCGCATCGAGGGCATTAGCGACCTTCGGGACGAGTCAGACCGCACCGGAATTCGGATGGTCATCGAAATTAAGAAAGGTTTCGATCCGCAAGTCATCCTCAACTTCCTGTTTTCCCACACAAATCTTCAACAAAGCTTCAACATCAACAACCTGGCCCTGGTCAACGGCCGGCCCGTCATCCTCGACCTGAAGCAGATGCTCTTGGCCTTCGTGGCCCACCGAAAGGACGTTATTACCCGTCGGACCATCTTTGACCTCGACGCGGCCCGCAAGCGCGAGCACATCCTGCAAGGTCTGAAGATTGCCCTCGACAACATCGACGAAGTGATCCGCATCATCAAGGAGAGTTCCAGCGTCCAGAACGCCAAGGACAACCTCATGCAGCGGTTCTCCTTCTCGGAAATTCAGGCTCAAGCGATTCTGGACATGCGCCTCCAGAAGCTCACCAGCCTGGAAACTCAGAAGATCGTCGACGAACTGAATGAAGTCCTGGCTCTGATTGCCTACCTCGAAGACCTTTTGGCCCACGAGGAGAAGATCTACGACGTGATCAAGAGCGAAACCCAGGAACTGTCCGAGAAGTTCGGGGACGACCGCAAGACCGAGATCCTCGACCAAGAACTCGAGGATGTCGACCTGGAAGACCTCATTCAAGAAGAGGACATGGTGGTCCTCATCTCCATCGAAGGCTATGTCAAACGCGTTCCTTTGAATGCGTATCGAAACCAGGGTCGCGGAGGGAAGGGCTCGAACTCGGCGAACCTAAAGGACGAAGACATCGTGCAGGATATTCATGTGGCCAATACCCACGACTACTTCCTCATCGTCTCCAACCTGGGGAACGCCTACTGGGTGAAAACGTATCAGTTCCCCGAAGGGTCACGGACCAGCCGAGGGAAGCACATTCGGTCCATGCTGGGAATGACCGAAGGTGAGGTCATCAAGGCCGTGGTCCCCCTGAAAGAGTTCCGGGAGGACCAATTTGTGGTTATGACGACCTCCAAGGGACTGGTGATTCGCATCGCCACCCACGACTTCCGCAACGCGAAGGCCAAGGGAATCAACGGAATCACCCTTCGCGACGGCGATTCGCTGGTCACCGCGACTCTGACGACGGGGTCCAATGAAGTCATGCTCCTGACGAAGAACGGTTACGGGCTGAGGTATTCGGAAGATCAGATCCGGGCGACCGGGCGAAACGCCTCGGGCGTCCGGGGCATCAGCCTCCGGGACGAAAGCGACGAGGTGGTCGGCGTCTTGGCTATCCACGAGGAAGAGCAGGTGCTGATGATCACCGAACGTGGGTTTGGGAAGCGCCTGGACTACGATTCCCTGACGCCTCACGGGCGGGGAACCATGGGTCAAATCTGCTACAAAGACAACGAAAAGACGGGAAAGCTGATCGGAGCCATTGCCGTTAGTCCCGAATACGATATCGTCTGCATCACGCGCCAAGGCAAGACCCTGAAGTGCAACACCCAGGAAGTCTCTGAGCAATGACGCACCGCCATGGGCGTCCGGGTCCTCGGAATAGCCGACGACGACGCCGTGGTGGGGATTGCCCGGGCCCTGAAGGAAGAGGAGCAGCCCGAACTCGCCTTTGAATGAACGACTTGTTTCACGTGAAACAAAGGCCGGCTCCCTTGGGGGTCGGCTTTTTTATTTGTCGCATTGGGCAAGAAAGGAAGAAAGGAAAAGAAGAGAACAGGAAGAACAGGATTTTGCAGGATTGACAAGGGCGAGGGAGGCGGAGCCGCTTGTTGTTTCACGTGAAACATAGACTATCTCGCCGCGTCGGGTGGGAGGGGAACCGGACTAACGGAATTGAACAGAATTAACAGAAGGGCATGTGCGATGGCCGAGTTATGGGCCGGCTTTTCGCCGATGTATTAGTCGAGTCTCAAGTACTTGTTGAACTGAAGGCGATCGACGCGCTGTCGAAGGTCCATGAGCTGCAACTTGTGAACCATCTGAAAGCCACTGGTATTGGTTGGGGCGTCCCCATCACCATGGGAGCCCGAAGCCCAGAATACAAGCGCAAGACGTGGGCACTCAACTGCTCCATTCCGGAATAGCCAGCCTCTTTCTTTTCTCTAGTTAATTCGGCCCAACTCTGTTAGTTCCGTTGAATGGCCAGCACATCGCGACGGTTCGACAGAATTCCCGCTGGGAGGGACTACTTCTTGGCGGCGAGGAGGCGGTCTTGGTTGGCGGCGGTCCAGGCCTGTTCGACCTGCTCAATGTACTGGGCGCGCTGCTCGGGTTTCAGGAACGAGGCCTTGAACCCGTTGATGATGATATCCTTGATCTCGTCCATGGTGAACTTGAGCTTGGAGTGCAGCGACCAGAATTCATCGATGATGGAGCAATGGAAGAAGGTGGGGTCGTCGGTGTTGACGACCACGAGGACGCCCTGGTCGTAGAGGGGCCGGACGGGATGATCTTCGGCCCGGGTCACGTATTTCTGGGTGAAAATGTTGCTCGTAAGGCAGATCTCAACCGGGATCTGCTTTTCGGCCAGGTAGCGTACGAGCTCCGGGTCCTGGATGGCCGAGAGTCCGTGACCGATGCGTTCCACTTTGAGGTGCTTGAGGGCGTCCCAGATCGACTCGGGGCCAACCACTTCACCGGCGTGGGCCACTACATGAAGGCCGCGGCTGGCGGCAATCCGGAAGACATCCTTGAACAATACGGCGGGGCCGGTTTCTTCGTCGCCGCCGAGGCCCACCCCAATGACCATGGGTGTGCGGTGCCGGAGGGTCGATTCCAAGTTGGACTGGGCATTCTCCACACCGAAGGACCGCGAGACGTCGACGATCAGGTTGATCTTGAGATTGTCTCGCCGCTCAATAGTCGTGATGGCCGCCTGGATGGTGTCGAGCATTTCCTGAAACGTGAAGCCCTTCTTCAAGAAGGTGGAGGGAGAAAAGAAGAGCTCGCAGTACACGATGTTGTTTTCTTTCAGGTAGGTGGCCACGTCGTCAAAGAGAACGGCCAGATCGCTCGGGCGTTCGTACAGACCCTGCACGAAGATAAAGGAAGCTAGAAACTCCTTTAAACTGTTATAGGTAAACAACTTATCAACATCAACACTGTTCTTGGAGTTGTCGGGCCTGCGGTCGAGAAAGGCCTGAACGGTCTTGCGGCTGATCGTCGCCTCGGCGTGGAGATGAATCTCGGCCTTGGGGATCTTCCGGAGAAAACTGTAAAAC
>JAHFSN010000056.1 GCA_023265735.1 Spirochaetaceae bacterium
AGCAGGTCTCTCCGGGCCGTCTCGGTGGAAGGATTCATCGGCTAGTCGCGCCGTCCGCCAAAGAGGCGGAGCAACATGAGGAACAGATTCACGAAGTCGAGGTAGAGGGTCAGGGCCCCCAGAAGACCGAGCTTGCGAATCGCCGCTTCGTTTCCAGAGAGCTCTTCTTGGGCCTGCTTCAGTTTCCATGTATCATAGGCGGTCAGGCCCGTGAACACGACCACTCCCACGAAACTGATGACATAGCCCAGGATATCGGACCTGAGGAAGAAGTTGACCAAGCCCGCGATGATGATGCCGATCAGCGCCATGAACAGGATGTTTCCCCACTTGGAAAGGTCGGCCTTGGTGCTCCAGCCGTAGAGGCTCATTCCGAAGAACATGGCCGAACACACGAAGAAGGTACTGGCGATGCTGGACGCCGTGTAGATGAGGAAGATCACCGAAAGGGTCACCCCATTCAGGACAGAGTAGATGGCGAACAGAGCCAGCCCCGTTTCGAACTTCAGGTCAAAGACCCGGGACGAAAGGTACCAAACCAGACCAAATTCCGCCACGATGAGGACAATCATCCCCACGGGGAATCCGCGGCCATTGCCGAAGATCAGCTGAAGAAGCACCGGACTCTGGGCGGTGAAGAACGCTGCGAACGCCGTCAGCAGAATGGCGGCACCCATCCAGGCGTATACCTGATAGAGGAACCGCTTTTGAGTCAGGGCCGCCTGTTCAGAGGCGGCAAAGGATTGGGACATAGGACCTCCTTCTTCTCAAAATACTGAAAAGGTCGGGGTCCATCAAGGCGCGGGGCTTTCCGCCTGGGCTCCGATTGCCCTCCGAGACCTATGGATTTCGCGGGACTTCAACGGTAGAATAGGGCCCATGAAACGTTTTCTCGTTCCACTGATCGTGCTCCTTGCCCTGCCACTGGGGGCCGCCCCCGTTTCAGTCTTGGTCAAGGAAGCCTCGCTCTACGACCAGCCGTCGTCCGTAGCGAAGTTTCTCGGCAAGGTCCCCTATGGGACGCATCTGACCGTTCTAGCGACCAAGAATGGCTGGGGCCAGGTCAAAGCCGAGGGCTCGGGACTGTCCGGGTGGGTTCGCGCCCAGTCCTACACGACCAAGGACCTCAACCTGAAATCGGGAACCCAGGCTTCGGGGGTGTCGTCCACCGACGTTTCCCTTGCCGGCCGGGGGTTCACCGAGGAGATTGAGCAGGGCTACAAGGCCAAGAACCCGAACCTGGACTACGCCGACATCGACAAGCTGGAATCGCAATCGTATTCCGAGGCGGACCTCGACAAATTCCTGGCCGCCGGGGGCCTCAAGCCCGACGGAGGCCGCCCGTGAACTCTCCGCAATTCCGACTTGCCGCCCTCGTGCTCATTCTTTGTGGCTCCTCCCTGGGCGCCTTCGACCTGGGGAACGTTCCGATTCCCAAGGATCTCCCGGCTCCGGTGGTCATCCCCGAGTCGGTCAAGAAGACGGTCGATTTGGCAAAAAGGTCCAACGATTCTTTGGAAAAGGCCAACGAGGATTTGACACCGCTGCAGCAGTACTACCTGGGCCGGGCCTTCGGCGCCACGATTCTCGAGTCTCGAAAGCCCGTAGACAACGCCAAAGCCAACGCGTACGTCAACGAACTGGGGCAGGCGCTGGTTCAGGCTTCGGAGCAGCCCGCCACGTATTCCGGATATCGATTCCAGATTGTCGATTCGGCCGAAATCAACGCGTTCTCTGGACCTGGCGGATTCATCTTCATCAGCAAGGGACTGGTGAAACTCACCCACGACGAGGGGGAGTTGGCGGCCGTTCTGGCCCACGAGATCGGCCATGTGGCCTTGGAACACGGCGTGAAGGCCATCCAGAAGGATAGGCAGACCGGCGCCCTCGTGGGTATCGGTGCCGACGCGGCGAAGACTTACGGGTCCGACGACGCGAAGGGGCTCGCCGCGTCCTTCGAAAGTTCCGTGACCGACCTCACCAAGAACATTGTGGACAAAGGGTACTCCCGGGAAACGGAGTTTGAGGCCGACGCCCGGGCGGTGACGGTGCTGCGGCGGGCCGGCTATTCCCCCAGGTCCCTGGTCTCGATGTTGGAGGAGCTGAAGAAGCAGCCCCAGGGAAACCCGGTGGGCTTCGCCAAGACCCATCCGGCGCCCCAGGATCGCATCACCCAGGCCTCGAAACTGGTGGCCGGTGACCCGGTTCCCAAGGGGACCCCTGCCCAGGCGAAGCGGTTCAAAGCCGCGCTGGACGGTCTCTGAGGTGGTCAAACCGGTCCGTTCTCGGTCCCTCGTCGTTGCCCTGGGAGTCGGTTTGGCCGCGGCCTTGCTGGTCGAGATTCTCTGGTCTGCGCACGCCCTTGACCTCTTCGAGAACGGTCTCTGGGACCTGCGGGCCCGAACTTTGGCACGCCCCGCCGCGACCACCAGCCAGGTGGATGTCATCGTTCTGGACCAAGGGAGTCTGGACTGGGCCGATCAAGACCAGGGGCAGACCTGGCCCTGGCCGAGGGAATACTACGCCGTGCTGGCGGACTTCTTGTCCCAGGCCCACGCGAAGGCCCTGGTCTTCGACGTCATCTACGACCAGTCTTCTACCTTTGGCGGAGACGATGAGAAATTCGCCAAGGCCCTGAAACGGATGGGCCGGGCGGTGCTGGCCGAGGCCGTGCTGCACACCGACAAGGGGCTGATCGTCAACCGCCCCGTGGAGCCCCTGGCGTCGTCGGCCGCCGTTCTGGGGCACGTGGGGGCCAGCCAAGACTCCGACGGCGTGAACCGGCGCGTCCAGCCCTTCGTCCAGCTCTCCGACGGAACTTGGATTCCGGGCTTGGCCGTGGCCGCCTGGGAGTTGGGGACGGGAAAACACATGGATCCGTCCCCTGACCCCGCCATCCTGAGGTATCGGGGTCCCCAGGCGACCCACCAGCGCTATTCGGCCCGGGAGGTGATCAACTCGGCCATCCTCCTCAGCCAGGGTCAGAAGCCCACGTTGTCTCCCGAGGTTTTCCGGGACCACTATGTGTTTTTCGGATTCTCAGCCCAGGGCCTTCTCGACCTGCGGCCCAGCCCCGTCGACCCCAAGTACCCAGGGGTGGAGGTTCACGCCACCTATCTGGACAACCTACTGGCCGGAGACGTTGTCCATCCTCTTCCCTGGGGCTGGGCGGCCTTCCTCGTCCTCACTGTGTCTCTCGTCGCGGCGGTGGCCGTGGGAAAGATCCGGAGGGCCGTGGCCCTTGTCCCGGTCTTTCTTCTCGCTCTGGCTGTCCCTTCGGCGGCGGGCTGGCTGGCCTACGAGGCGAGCTGGTGGTGGCCGGTGGTCCCTCCGGCCCTCGCTGCTGTCGTGGCCGGCGTAGTCATGCTCCTCATCAATTATGCCGGAGAAGGCCGGCAGAAGCGGTTCATTCAGAACGCTTTCGGTCAGTACCTGAGCCCCGAAGTGATCAAGCGGCTGGTGGCCGATCCCGGCCAGCTTCAGCTGGGCGGCGAGAAACGGTGCCTTTCCATCTTCTTCAGCGATGTGGCCGGGTTCACCTCCATCAGCGAGAAGCTCGATCCCATCGGCCTGACGTCGCTCCTCAACGACTACCTGAGCGAGATGACCTCGATTATCTACGCCTACGGGGGAACCATCGACAAGTACGAGGGCGACGCCATCATCGCCTTTTGGAATGCCCCGCTTGACCTTCCCGACCATGCCCTCCGGGCCGTCCGGGCATCCTTGGAGTGCCAACGCCGTCTGGCTGAGATCCAACCCCGACTCCAGAAACTCTCGGGTCGTCCCGTTCTGGCGCGCATCGGGCTCAACTCGGGCGACGTCGTCATTGGGAACATGGGTTCGAGCCAGCGGTTCAACTACACCTTCCTGGGCGACGCGGGAAATCTGGCCAGCCGTCTCGAGGGGATTAACAAGCTCTTCGGCACCATGTTCCTGGCCAGCGAGTTTACCAAGGCCCTGGCCGGTGAAGCGGAAGACCTGTATTGGCGGGAGATCAGCCGGGTTCGGGTCGTGGGCAAGAAGCTGCCGGTTACGGTGTTTGAGCCCCTCGAGAAGGCGGACGCCGAGGCGAGGCGCTCGGTTCTGGAGACCTTCGACAGGGGACTTCGTGCCTACTACCGGGGAGACTTCACGGACGCCCTGGCCGTCTTTGAGGCCCAGGCGGACGTCGATGTTCCGTCGGCCCGCTACGCCGATCGCGTTCGGGAACTGATGACCGATCCTCCCTCCGACTGGGAGGGCGTTTGGGACGCCAAGGAAAAGTGAGACAGAACGTTGTTCCTCTACTGCCTCGTTAACCCTGGCTTCGAAGGCCGTCTCAAGGAAGAGGCCTCGGTTCGAGCTCCGTTTCTCCACCCCAGCTTCTCACGGCCCGGATTTGTGACCTTCAAGGTCCTCGAACCCCGCCCGGTTCCGCGTATGACTTTCGCGAGAGTCCTGGGAGAATTTGTGGGCAAGGGCGGTGAAGAGGATCTCCCGGGAGCCCTGGCCGAGGGTAAGGGAAGGTTCATCCATCGGTTCCGGCTCGCCGAGGGCAGGGGGTCCGGTCCCGATGCCCCCCTCGGATCCGAGATCCTTGACGTGGTCGAAGTTGCCGAGGGCCAATTCTGGTGGGGGCATAGGAAGGTGGGCCCCTGGGATTGGGGCTGTCCCGGCGGAGTTCCGAACCTGGTCCTGCCCGAGCTAGCCCCATCCCGGGCGTGGCTCAAGCTGGAAGAGATGCTGTTGTGGTCCCGTTGGGCGCCGCCCCCGGGCACCGGGGCCCTGGAACTGGGTTCGGCCCCAGGAGGGGCCAGCTGGGCCCTCCTCAACCGGGGACTCCGGGTGATCGGCGTCGACGTCGCGCCCATGGCTGCTGTCTGCCTCGACCACCCGGCCTACTCCCACCTGGGTCTTTCGGTCAGGGATGTGCGAAAGAAGGACCTTCCGCACCCGGTCGAGGTGCTCTTCTGCGATCTTGGTCTCAAACCCGTGGAGGCCGTACCGCAAATTCGGCACTTCTGCCACATCTTGCCGTCCCTGAAGCGGGTCTACTACACCCTGAAGATGGGCGAAGGACTGGATACCAGGAACCTCGACGGCTGGAAGGATGCCTTTGTGAAGATGGGATTCTCGGTGCAAACCACCCATTTGCCCTCGAATCGCCTGGAAATCTTCCTTCTCGCCACACGATAAAACGTTCCATGCGAACCGACGAAGGAATCCTTTTCTGAATTCTTTACAAAGTCACTCAGGAACGATAGACTAACCGCGTGAACCTTCGATTAAAGATATTACTAATAGTTTTGCCTATTCTCATCGTGTCTATGGTGTTGGCCGGGGTCTCCTCCTATTTCACGGCCACCAATGGCATTTCCCGGGTGGCGACCGAGCTCCTGAGCTTCAAGGCGGCGGAGCTGGAAAAGTACGTGCAGGGCCAGTGGAATCTCCTCGTCGAAAACGGGTTCACCGAGCGGCCTGACATGGTGGCGGCGACCCAGGCCGGTATCCTCACCTTTGCCCAGGGACTTCAGCGTAGTTCCACAGAGGTGATCTTGGCCCTCGACGAAACGGGGACCATAACGATGAAGACGGCCAATGTTTCGCTGCAGCCGGGTGAGGCCAAGCTGCTGGTGGAACGGGCCAGCGCGCGGTCTCCCGACCTCGCGGTGAAGGTGGGCGGAGTCGACCGGGTGGCCCGGGGATTTCCTTTCGCCCCATTCCATTGGGTCGTTCTGGTCACGGAAGAGAAGAAATCCTTCTACAGCGACGTGGACCGGATCACCCGAGAAACGTCCATCATCCTGGTGGCGTCGGTGGTGGTGGCCATCTTCCTGCTGCTGATCTTTATCCGCTTCATCTCGCGACCGCTGGAAGGCCTGGTCCAGACCATGCGCTCGGTCATTACCTCGGGCGACCTCACTCAGAAGGTCTCTGTCGAGTACCCCGACGAGATTGGACACGTCTCGCACACGTTCAACCTCATGATTGAGGAACTGGAGCGGGCATATTCCCAGATCAAGAAGTTCGCCTTCGAGGCGGTCCTTGCCCAGAAGAAAGAGGCGAAGATCCGCCACATCTTCCAGAAATATGTTCCCCAGGAACTGATTGACCGGTTCTTTCAGAACCCCGAGTCAATGCTCGTGGGCGAGAACCGAACCCTGGCCGTTCTGTTTTCTGACATCCGAAGCTTCACAACGATCTCAGAGTCCATGGCGCCCGACGACTTGGTGCATTCGCTGAACCGGTACTTCAATGTGATGGTCGACATCATCATGGCCAGAAACGGCATCATCGACAAATACATCGGCGATGCCATCATGGCGTTCTTCGGCGCCCCCGTGAAACACGACGACGATGCCCTCAACTCGTTGGTCTCGGCGTTCGAGATGATCGAGGCCCTCCATGAGTTCAACGCCCAACAGATTGCCCTGGGCAAGCCGGAATTCAAGATCGGCATCGGCATCAACTACGGGCTAGTCACGGTGGGCAACATCGGGAGCGAGAAGAAGATGGACTACACCGTCATCGGTGACATGGTCAATCTGGCTTCCCGTCTCGAGGGGCTGACCAAGCCCTACCACGCCGAACTGGTGTTCGCCGAGTTTCTCTGGGAAGAGGTCAAGGACGCCTACCCCTGCCGGCTTCTGGATGCGGTGGCGGTCAAGGGAAAGACGAAGGGCGTGCGGATCTTCACCGCCAAGGCCCGGCTTTCCGACGCGGAGTCCCTGGCGTGGCCCCTGCACAACGAAGGCATGGAACTGTACTTCGACCGGCGTTTCGACGAAGCGGCCCAGAAATTCCGGGCCGCCCTCGGCCACCTGCCCCAGGACTGGTCGGCCAGCACGCTTCTGGCCCGATGCCAGGACTATCAGAAGGATCCCCCGCCCGCCGACTGGGACGGGGTGGAAATCATGAAGACCAAATAGGAGTGCCCCTGTTGTGCGCCCGTGCCTTCGTCCCATTGGTTTTCCTCATCCTCGGTACGGCCCTGTGGGCCCAGGACGAAGCTCCTGCGGTGGTCGTCCGGCCCATCGTGTCGACCGACGGCGATGATATGGCCCGGGCCCTCACGGGGACCTTCGGCAACCTGTTGGTTCAGAAGGGGTTCGTCCTGGTGGACGGCAAAGACCATCCGGCACGGTTCGAGGCCCAGGGGGTGCTCAGCCGGGATTCGGGCAACCTCATCCTGCAGGTTTCTGTTACTGACCTGGCTTACCGAAGCGTGGTCGCGGCCCAAGGACTGTCGGTCTTCGACGGGTTGACGGCCCTCGATCCCATCAATGATGCCCTTGCTTCGGTGACTGCGAAGGCCTGGGCATACTGGGAGGAGGTTCATCGGCATCCGCTGCCGGTGCCGGCCGTCCAGGACTCGTTGGTGTTTCTCTCGTCGGACGAGGGTGCCGAGGTCTTCTGGAAGGGACACGAATCCCTCGGGCGCATTGAAGGCGGCCGCGTCCGAGCCCCGTATTACCCGTTTCCTTCCAACGGAACCCTGACCGTGACCGTCGAGAAGCCCGGCTTCCGGCCCCAGAGCCTGAAGGTGGCTCTCAGTACGGACAAGATCGAATACTCCTTGCCCAAGCTCGAAAAGCTGAGGACCGAGGAGCTTCACCTCTTCGTGTCCACGGGACGGCTCCTGGGTCTGGGACTGGAATACCGGAACTACTTCTTGCCGGATTGGGCGTTCTGGTCCGCAGAGGCCTATCCGTTCGTGCAGTTCCGCCCCGATGTGAAGACGTCCCGCCCGGTGTACCACCTTGACACGGCGGGTTCGGTGGGAACCTGGCTGGTGTTTCCTGGCAGCTCGTCGTTTCGGTTTGGGGTCGAGGCCTCGGTGGGCCTGAGCCAGACGTACACGGTATCGGCCAACCCGGCCCAATGGTACCTCGACGCGACCATTAGTCCCTTCGGTCTGCTCATGGAATGGAAACTTTGGGGCCTCACCATCGAGAATCGGCTTCAGGTGCCGTATTCCCTGGGCCTCCCCTCGGGCCTCCTTCCTGCCCGCTGGCTTCTCATCGACGGCTCGGTGCCGTTGCTGTCTCTGGGGACGGTGCTGCGATGGTAGCCCGGCTTGTCTTGGCCGCCGCCGTGTGTTTGACGGCCGTTTCCTGCAACAGCCTCTTCGACTCCTATTTCCCCGAAACGGTGGAATACCTCGACAGTCAGGTGAGCCTGACCGACGCCCTGGGCGGAAAGACCGTGGTGTCGATCCAGCTGAACTACCTGCCCGCGACCTCGGCCCACGGGGCGGACATCCTGGCCGTCGTCGCCGGGACCAGTGACGGAGGCTCCCACGTTCTTTTCTACAATCCGTCGAACTTGTCCCTGCGGAAGTCGTACACCGACGACGACCTTCGGTCCCAAAACAGCGGGACCGTTCCCTACCTGGGGCTGATTGCCCAGGACTCGGTCGGTCTCTACACCGGGACCCTCTCGTACAACCCCCAGACCCTGGCGTTCACCACGACGAGCTATTCCGGTACCCTCTTCGTGGCGGGAGGACTCCAGGGCGTTCGGGCGGCCTGGAACGAGACTGTCGCCCTCTCCGTTGCTTTTGGGCCTTCGGGTGGCTTGGGGTATTCCTCTGACAGTTTGTATTCCAACCTGCCCTCGCTGAGCGCAGGCCTCGTGTTTTCCGGAGGGAGTTTCACGGTGCTGGATGCCGCCTACGTGGGGGGGATGTACCGGGTGGTGGCTTCGCAGAACTCGTCGGCTCTCCTGATCACGGGGAACGGCCCGGCTACTATGGGTCTCTCCGCCACCGAGTCGATGGGACAGTCCGATTCCAGCGGGGGTGGAGGCTGGGTGACTTCGGGCGCCGCCATTGTCCAAAGCAAGAACAACAACTCAACGACGCTGACGGCCTACAGCTGGAGCGGGGATTCGCTGGGCACCCTCCACCTGTATACCGCCAATAACCAGATCAATGCCCTGGCGTTTGACCCCCGCGGAGGGTCTTGGTACCTCTTCGATTCCTCAACGGGAAAGCTTTCCCGGAACAGG
>JAHFSN010000057.1 GCA_023265735.1 Spirochaetaceae bacterium
GCCGTCACCGCCCGGCGTCCCACCATCCACGCATCGGCGGGGGTCTGGGCCGCCCGGCCCGCCAGACCCGCAAAGGTGGTCAAGTCGCCGTTTCCCACCACGGGAATCGTGAGGGCCTCACGGAGGGTGGTCACCCAGGACCAGCGGGAAGGCCGCTGGAGGCTCTCCCGCCTCAGACGCGGATGCAGGGTCAGAAAATCCGCGCCTGCATTCTGGAGAGTCCGGCCCAGGGACACGAGGCGCGCCTCGTCCTCCTCCTCTCCTATCCTCAGCTTCATCGAAAGCGTCTTGGTTCCCACCGCGCGCCGAAGCCTCTCGGCCAGACGTCCGGCCTTTTCCGAATCGTTCATCCACGCGATCCCGGCGCCCTGCCGGACGATGAACGGGGCGGAACACCCCATGTTCAGATCGATGCCCGCGCAATCCTGGGCGGCCAACTGGGCCGCGGCCTTCACTAGGGTGTCCTCGTCGGCCCCCACGATCTGAAAGACGACCCGCTCGGGGCAAGGGCTGGCATCGGCGTAGAACTTCTCGTAGGCACGTCCCGAGAGGAAGGTGGAGGCGTCGATCATCTCGGTGAAATGGAGTTCACAGCCGCCCCAATCCTCCACGAGCCGACGGAAACCAGCGTGGGAAACGGTCGCCATGGGAGCAAAAATGAAAGATGGAGTGGAAGAGAAAATTGCTGAACCCCTCATTGCCAACCGGTTTCGCTGGCCTTACAATTTTTACAATGAAACTGCACAACTTGTTGAGCGAGCCCCTGGTTCTCCTCGACCGTCAGGTCCACACCAAGGACGAGGCGATTCAGGTTCTGATCAAGGCTGTCCAGTCTCGGTATCCGTTTCCTCTGAAGTCCGAGGGCCTTGTGAACGCGGTACTGGAACGGGAACGCCTCGGGGGAACCTCGTTTCCGACGGGAATCGCGGTGCCCCACGCCCGCCTCGATTTTCTCAACGACATTGTGGTGGCGGTTCTGAGGCCTGCCAAGCCCATCCCAGACCCGGTGGCCCCGATTCGTCTCGTGGTGCTGATGCTCACCAACCAGGACAAGCCTGCCGTCTATCTAAACAGTTTGAGCAGCATACTCAAATTCTCCCAGAAGACCGAGGCCTTCGAAAGGGCCATCCACGCGGGTACTCCCAAGGAGTTCATCGAACTGATTGCC
Organism: Spirochaetaceae bacterium; assembly: GCA_023265735.1. GTDB lineage: Bacteria > Spirochaetota > Spirochaetia > JABEVK01 > JABEVK01 > JAIFLN01. The sequence continues at coordinate 1,169 of JAHFSN010000057.1, forward strand.
GCCGAGGACTACGACCTCGTGAAGGTGGTGACCGTCGAAGATCTCTTAACCGAGACGCCCAAGACCGTTGCCCCAGGGACCACCTTGGCGGAATTGATCGACCTCTTTCATCGGCACAATCTGAGCTACGCACCCGTGGTGGACGATGGAGTGCTGGTCGGGGAAGTGGCCCTGGGCGACATCCTCAAGGCCGGTTTTCCGGAATTCACGGCCCAGGTATCCAGCCTGCGGTTTCTGAAGTCGTTCGAACCCTTTGAGACCCTGTTGCAGAAGGAAGAATCGCTCCTTGTCCGGGATCTCATGAAACCCGTGGCCTTTGGCTGCGACCCTTCGGCCTCGGTGGTGGAGCTGTGTTTCGAGTTCCTCCAGAAGGGGCGGCGCCACTGCCCTGTGGTCCGGGGAAAGACGCTGATCGGAGTCCTGAGTGTCATGGACATCCTCAATAAAGTGATGCGGGGGTAGGGGATGGCACTCGACCAGGTTTTGGTACTGACGCTTTTTGTGGGAGTCTATGTCCTCTTTGCCACCCGACTTCTGCCTCCCGCCCTGGCAGCGGTCTTCGGGGCTCTCGTCCTGGCCCTCTGGAACGGACTGGCCTTCGTCCTTCCTTCTGTGGTGGCCAGCGTTCTCATCGCTTCGGCCGGGCTCATGGTCATGGCCGGATTTGTGAAGCGGTCGGGCTGGGCCGCCTGGCTGGCCTTGAAGACCATCAAGCTGACCCAGGGGAGGCCTTGGGGCATCCTTGTCCTGACGGGATTCATCAGTTTTGTTTCGGGTGCCTTCTGGGGGCCTCTGGCCGCCGTGATTCTCGTGGCCCCCGTGGCCCTTTTGCTGGCCGCAGAGCTCGATATCGCTCCGGTTCCGTTTGTGGTGATCCTCACGTGGTCCGCGCTTCTCGGGGGTGTCACCGTCCTCACCGCCCAACCCTCCAACCTCTGGATAGGCGCCGCTTTGGGAATCGACGCGGGTCAGTGGGTTCGTTCGGTGGCCCCCTTCACGGTGGCGGCGTTCGCCGTTACCCTCGTCACCGGGGCGCTCCTCTTTCGCAAAGACCTCCGGGCGACGAACGAGCGGCGCGCCAGGATACTGGAGTTCGACGCCTCCAAGTCCCTGGGTGACCGGCCTCTGGTCGTGAAAACGGCCGTCGTAGTCCTCGCGGTCTTGGGGTTTCTGATCCTCTCCCCGTGGCTGGCTCTGTCCCCCTCCGTCGTGCTGGCCACCGGAGGCCTGGTCCTGGCCCTCTGGAATCGCCGGACTCCTCTGGACAAGGTGCTCTCCGATATTGATGGGGCCACGCTGCTGTTCTACGGGGGGCTGTTTGTCGTCATCGGTTCCCTGGGCGTCTCAGGCCTCCCTGCCGCCCTGGCCCAGATTTGGAGTCCCCAGCCCGTCACCGTTCTCTGGGCCGCGGCCCTGCTGGGTGTCTTTGTGGATCCGGGCGCCGTCAGCGGTGCTGGAATTCCTCTCTTGCAGGGGTGGGCCCGCCAAGGCGCCTCGCTGTGGCCATTCCTGGCCATCGGTGCGGCCATAGGAGGAGGCGTTGCTGTGTGGGGTGCCGTGCCCAAGGCGGCCCTGGAATTGGCCGGGACCTCCCGCAAGGCGTCGGGTTGGCGGTTCGTTGCCTACGGTGCCGTCTTTGCCGTCGTCAACTTGGCCGCGGTCAGTCTGGTCAGCCTTTGGGTTCGATAGCGGCTTCACACCGCCAGAGGGCATGGCCGGAAGCGAGAAACTTCTTCTCGAACAGGGTTTCGGGATTCTGCGGGTGCCACTCGAGGACTTCGGGGGTGGCGCCCGAGAGGATTCCCACGGCCAGGGCAAATTCCTGGGCGTAAATCTTCCAGTTGGTCCGGAGCTCAAGGGTGCCTCCGCCAGCCACGATGAGAGGGAAAACGGGGTGGAAAGGCCAACGGCGCAGACGGTGCTCGGGCTTGGGCCAGGGATTGGGGTAGTAGAAGCATTGACGGCGGAACGAAAGTCCCTCGGCGTGGGCCAGCACCCAGAAATCTCCCAACTCCATGCGAACCAGCCTGACGTTGGCCGGAACGGGGCCACTGTTCCGGCTCAGTCGAGCTAGCGATTTGTCGATGCCGACGACGAGGGCCTCGGGATACCTTTGGGCCAGTCCCCAGGTGCTCATGCCCGTCCCGCAACCCGAATCGAGGATCAATGGTCCCGGCCAAGCCTTCAAATCGGGCAGGAGCCTCGCAAAGGAGACCGCGGAATGACTGGCCACCGGCTTTTTCCAGGACGACAGCCGGTGCTTGGTCACGGCCTCGGCAAGGCGGGGGTGGGGCTCCAACTGGCGGCTGACGACGGGCCGAGAGAGGTCACTCATGCCAAAAGCATACCTCGCGTCCCCGCTGCGGGTCGAACACTTTCAGAAAGGAAATCGTTTGCTCCTGATAGCAAACGATTTACAAAAACCGGTTTACTAGTAAGTTTGTTCAATTTTATGCTTCTTTAGTCAATTTTCCGTAGTACCCCCCCACTCCCCAGTCCGGAGAATCAGGCCTTTACTAAAAGAAACCACCAAGGAGGTTTTATGAAAAAACTCGCACTCGTCGTTGGCTTGCTGGCTCTTATTGTCGCCGGCGCCACGGCTCAGGCCAAAACGCCGCTGAAGTTCCTGTATTATATCGACGCTACCCAGGCTGGGTACGCCGAGGATCAGGCCTTCTGGCAGAAGTTCAAGGATGCGAACCCGGACATCGATCTCCAGATCGAAATTCTGTTCAGCCAGGCTTACCACCAGAAGCTTGGGGCTTACATCGCCGCCGGCCAGGTGCCCGATGTCGTGTACATGTGGCCCACTTCGCGGGATAGCTCGGCTCTCCTCCACGACCAGAAGCTCGTGAAGGACCTGAAGACCGTTCTTCCTGCCGACTTCCTGAAGAATTTCACCGCCCAGGCCCTGAATTCCGCCAACCAGAGCTCGAAGCAGCTGTCTGAGCTGCCCCAGTCCTTCACCTACACCACCGTGGTCTATGCCAACGTTGGCCTGCTGAAGTCCCTGGGCCTCTCGGTTCCCAAGACCTACGCCGAGCTGAAGGCCCTGGTGCCCAAGCTGAAGGTGAAGGGCATCCAGACCCTCCTGTTGCCCGATGCCGACAAGTGGCCCGCCCAGTCTTGCCTCTTCTCTACGATTTCTGGTCGCCTCCTGGGTGACAAGTTCATCGACGACGTGAAGGCCGGCAAGGCCAAGTTCACCGACAAGGGCTTTGTGGACGCGCTCAAGTTCTACGAGCAGCTCTACAAGGATGGAGTGATTGACAAGTCGAACGTTCAGCTCGGCTACGGCGACGGCCCCGGCCTGTTCGCTTCCGGCAAGGCTGCGTTCATCGTCGACGGCGACTGGCGCGTGGGTGCTTATATCACCGACAAGTCGACCGGCAAGGCTCTGATCGATCCCGCCAAGCAGGCTTCGGACTTCGAGCTGATCAACTTCCCCGCCATCCCCGGCGAGAAGAACAAGAACACCGCCTCCGGTATCGCCGGTGTCGGTCTCGGTATCAGCAAGGACCTGACCGGTGCCAAGCTCGAGGCCGCCAAGAAGCTGGTCATGTGGTACTATGGAAAGGAATTCCAGACCATGAAGTACGAGACCGGCGCGTTCATCCCCACCCGGACCGACGTGAAGAGCGACAAGGTTGAACCCTTGACCACCAAGCTCTCCAAGTTCTATACCACCCTGGGTGCTTCGACCTACGTTCTCGACGGTAGCTTGGATCCCTCCGTGTTCAACCCCTTGAACGACGGACTCCAGGCCATCGGACTCGGAGCTTCGACTCCGGCCGACGTTGCCGCCACCATGCAGAAGGCTCAGGACGCTCTGAAGAAGTAATCCTGATTTGAATTGAAAAGGGTGCCCCGGACCTCCCAGGGCACCCTTTTTTAGTACCATCGACTTGGAGGTCGTTCATGGTTCTCCCTCTTCGCGGGAAAGTGGAGTCAGCCCGGGCATACTGGGCGTTCATCACTCCCGCTTTTCTTTTGTACTTGTTGGTTTTTGCCTTTCCGATCGTGCTGTCGGTGATCCTCAGCCTGAGCAACTACAACGGCGGAAAGATGTTCGGAGGCGAGCCCTGGACCATTGTCGGCTTCCAGCAGTTCCAGAAACTGTTTGTGGATCCGAATTTTTGGCTTGCTCTGAAGAACAACATTTACATTGTTTTGATTTCTGTTTTTGGCCAGATTCCGCTAGGGTTTCTTCTGGCCTATCTGATCTATCGAAAGATCGTCCGGTGGGGTGAGGGATGGCAGGCCATCCTCTACGTTCCCGCCATCATTTCGGTCATCGTCCTCGGCATTATGTGGAAGATGATCTTTGCCTCGAATGGTCTGCTGGCGGACATGATGAACAGCATTCATCACACCACGTTCCTGGCGGGGCTGAATCACATCCTCCAGGTTTCTGGCGGATTCAACATCACGGATGACTTCGTCAGGCAGCTGATCGCCATCAGCGATCCCCACGCCGTGGGAGCCTTCGAGAATCCCGTAAACGATCTCAAAGACCTTATCGTCAGCGGCGGCTATACAGCCCAGAACCTCGACGTGTTCCGTACGGACATGCTCAACCTCCTCAGCCCCAAGTGGACTCCGGAGTTCATGAGCCAGCAGGATGTGGCGATGATCCCCATTCTGTTTGTCACGTTGTGGTGCTGGACGGGAATGTACCTGATCCTCTTCCATGCGAATATGCAGAAGATCGATAATCAGATCATTGAAGCCGCCCGGATCGATGGGGCCTCGGAGATGCAAGTGCTGAGAAACGTGGTGGTTCCCAACCTTTCGGGGGTCATTGCTAACGCAGCCATTCTCTGTATCGCCGGTTCGCTCAACACCTTCGCCCTCATCTGGGCGATGACGGAAGGCGGGCCGATGAATGTCACCCAGGTTCTGGCCATCTACATGTATCAAAAGGCGTTTATTGGTGCTCCAGACTTTCCGCTGGCGAACGCCATCTCCCTCGCGATCGTGGCGTTCAGTTTCATTCTCATTGGAATCACCCTGATCATTGAGAAACGCTTCGGCGGGAGGGATCAATGATGAAGCGTTTCCTCGAACTTCTCGGAAAGGGCGCCGCGTACTTTGTTATCATTCTGTTTACTCTGATGACCGTGTATCCCGTGATCTGGCTCTTGGTGAACTCGTTCAAGGCGACCCCGGAGTACATGGTGGATAAGATCGGGCTTCCCAAGGAGTGGATCGTCGCCAATTACCAAGGGGCTTGGACCCTGGGGAACTTTGACATTCTCATTGGGAACTCGGTTCTCTACACCATCGTGTCGGCCTTCGGAATCATCTTCTTTGCCATCCTGGCGGGGTTTGGGTTTGCCAAGATCAAGAACAGGGCCACCGGGCCCATCTACGGAAGCTTCGTTCTGGGTCTTCTTCTGTCCATCACGTCTCTCATGGTTCCTCTGTTCCTTGAAGTCTCTCAAGTCGACAAGTTGATTGGGAGCCTGTTCGCGTCGTTGGGCTGGATGAAGGCAGAAGACTTCCACCTGTTCTACAATACGAGAATCGGTATGATCCTGATCTACATCGGATCGGGTCTCCCCATGGCCGTCTACCTGTGCACCGAATACATCAAGAGTATTCCCGATTCTCTGATCGAAGCGGCACGGATCGACGGCGCTGGGTACTTTCAGATCTTCTGGCGAATCATTTTCCCCATGTCGGTACCGATCGCCACCACGGTGGCGGTCATTAACGTGCCCAACATTTGGAACGAGTTTGCGTTGATCAATATCATTGTTTCTGACACAGCTCTCAAGTCTCTGCCGCTTGGCATCTTGCGGTTTAGTGGCTCGATGAGCACGGACTACGGCAAGCAGTTCGCGGCGCTGGTCATCGGTATGATGCCGATGCTGCTGTTCTACTTCGCCTTCCAGAAGCAGATCACCAAGGGCGTCTCCGGCGGAGCCGTCAAAGGCTAAGCTCGGCATCTCTTGCAACTGGCTGTTCGGAGCCGGCCCTCCTCGGGGGGCCGGTTTTTTTTGCAGAAAAAAAAAGCGGGAAGCCTGGGCTTCCCGCTTTCTGAGACCGGTTCGAACTAACGGCGCAGCAGCGCGAGGTTCACAATTTGCTCGAGGTACTCGTCCTTGCCGCTGGAAGGGGGCAGGTTCTGGTTCTTCGGGGCCAGGGCGGCGAGGTCCTTCAGACTCAGCTTGCCCTTCTCGAAGGCAGCGCCGTCGCCACTGTCGTACGTCGCGTAGCGGGCCTTCTTGAACGCGTCGATCTTGCCTTCCTTGAGGATCTTATCGGCCGTTTCCAACCCCACAGCGAAGGAGTCCATGCCGCCAATGTGGGCCAGGAAGAGATCTTCGCGATCGGTGGAATTGCGGCGGATCTTGGCGTCGAAGTTCAGGCCGCCGGAGCCGAGACCGCCCTGGCGCAGCACGACAAGCATGGCCTTGGTGGTTTCGTAGAGGTCGGTGGGGAATTGGTCGGTGTCCCATCCGTTCTGCATATCGCCGCGGTTGGCGTCGACGGAGCCGAGCATTCCGGCGTCACTGGCCACCTGGAGATCGTGCCAGAACTCGTGACCGGCCAACGTAGCGTGGTTGGCTTCGATGTTGAGCTTGAAGTCCTTGTCGAGACCGTGAGCCTTGAGGAACCCGATGACCGTCGCAGAGTCGAAATCGTACTGGTGCTTCGAAGGTTCCATGGGCTTGGGCTCGATGAGGAAGGTGCCCTTGAAGCCGATGGAACGGCCGTAGTCCCTGGCGGAGGCAAGGAAGGTAGCCAGGTGTTCAAGCTCGCGCTTCATGTCGGTGTTCCAGAGGTTCGAGTAGCCTTCCCGGCCGCCCCAGAACACGTAGTTCTCGCCGCCGAGGGCGACGTTGGCGTCCAAACAAGCCTTCACCTGCAGGGCAGCCCGGGTGACGACCCGGAAGTCGGGGTTGGTGGCCGCTCCGTTCATGAACCGTGGGTGGCTGAACAGGTTGGCCGTGTTCCACAGCAGCTTCACTCCCGTCGCGTCCTGGCGTTCCTTGAGGACCTTGGTGACCGCCTGAAGATTCTTCTCGTACACGGCGGGGTCGTCGGCGTCGGGGCTGGCGTCGACGTCGTGGAAGCAGTAGTAGGGCGTGCCCAGCTTGGTGGCGAACTCGAAGGCGGCGTCGGCCTTGTCAAAGGCCTTCTGGAGAGGATCGGAGGCCTCGTTCCAGGGGTGGATCAAGGTGGGGGCTCCGAAGGGGTCAGCTCCGTTGGCGCAGAAGGAGTGCCAGTAGGCGACGGCAAACCGAAGGTGTTCCTTCATGGTCTTGCCGCCGATCTTCTTTCCCTCGTCGTAAAATTTGAACGCCAAGGCGTTGTCCGAACCAATTCCTTCGAACGCGATCTTCTTGACTGAAGGGAAGAACTCTTTCTTCCCTGTCCATGTCTTGCTCATACAGATGCTCCTTTTTCTGAGGTTATGTCCTTCAAAAACTGTTCCAAACGGTCCAGGTACCCGCCCGGCCTGTGGAGGGCTTCCACGTCGGCGGGGATGGGCTGGATGGCCTTCGACGGCGGTAGCAGGGGGGTGTGCACTTTGTCGAAGGCGAGGGCGGCGGCGGCGGCCCCGAGGGCCGCACCGGTCGTCCCGATGGTCACCACGGGGCGATTCCAGATCGAGGCAATGCGCTGGACGATACCGGGGCTGGCCGTGGGTCCACCGGTCAGCGCCATGGGGGACGTCTTGCCCTTCAGCCAGGGCACGCTCCCGCGGTAGAGCAGACCCAGGGCGCTGTCCACGCACCCGGCAAACACCCGCGGGAAGTCGTCCTTCCCCTCCACCCGAAGGTCAAACGACGGCGA
>JAHFSN010000058.1 GCA_023265735.1 Spirochaetaceae bacterium
AGAACGAGCAGACCCGCCTGCTGACCAACGGAAGCCCCCGGGCTCTGCCTCTGACCACCGAGCGCCTCGCCCAGGTCGACATGGACCTGGCCGCCGAGGTGGCCGCGCGGCTGTGGGGCAACGCCAACGGACTGGTGCTCTCGGTGGTCGGGGACTTCGATCAGGAGCAGGTGAGGCGCCTCATCGAGACCTACGTGGCGAGCCTCCCCTCGGGGAACCTCGACACGGTGCAGGACCGGGGAATTCGCCCTGTGGCTGGCCCGGTCCGGTCGGTCATCGCCCAGGGGAGCGACAACAAGGCCGAGAACACGGTGTTCATGGTCACCGATCGTCCGTTCCGCCCCAACGACAGGTTTGCGGCGAATACCCTCAGGGAGGTCCTCGATATCCGGCTGCGCGAGGTTCTTCGAAACCAGAACGGGGGCACCTACGACGTCGGTTCCCAGGTATCCCTCTCGCCCTATCCGTATCCCCAAGCCCTGGTGGCCTTTGGTTTTACCAGCGAGCCCAGTCGTCAAGCCGAACTGACCGACAAGGCCCTAGGTGTGCTGGCCGCCGTGGCCCAGGGAGACTTCGACCAGGCCACCCTCGAGAAGGCCAAGGAGATCCAGGTCCGCAGCGTGGAATCGTACCTGACTCAGAACAACTTCTGGGCCGCCATCCTGCCCGAGTACGCCCTCAAGGGCTACGACTTGTCCCAACTCACCCGGCTCAAGGAGCTGTACCAGGCCGTGACCCGCGAACAGGTGGCTCAGTTGGCCCAAGAGACCCTGCGCACCAAGCAGGCCCTTCAGGTGATCCGCCTGCCGGGCCCCGAGGTTCCCAAACCCTGAACGACTGTCAGGGCGTTCGAGTGCGAAATCGGTCGAGGTCCACCCACCGGGCGGTCTCGGCAAAGCCCGCCTCGTTAACTCCGAGGCCTTGAATGAGGCGGGCCCAGAGGTTCACCTGGGAGACCGTGGTGGCCAGGACGACGAAGGCCCGCGCGGAGAAGTGCAACAGTACGGCCTCAACCGCCGCCTGGGAGACTCTGACGGGGGTGGCTGTCAGGCTGGCCGCGTACCGCAAGACGGCCTTCTCGGCCTCGGAGAAGGTGATCTGGCGCTCCCAGGAACCTTGGGCCAACGAGCGAAGCTCCTCTTCCGTCACTCCCTCTTTGGCCGAGGACTGGGAGTTCAGGTCGATGCAGAATGGGCACGATACGGAAAGCGACACAAGGACCCTGACCAGTTTCAGAAGCCTGCGGGGAACTTCCGGATCATCGTGGACCACCAGGGCCTCCATCAGGCCCGTTCCGAGGAGCAACCGCGGCGACCACGACAGAATGCGGTTCGCCGTCAGGGCCTTCCCCAGACGCTTTTCCACCCGCCGGAGTACCCAGTTCCAAGGGAACCTCATCCTCGGCGGGGGAACAAAGGGCTCCGGGGTCAAAGCTTCTTGACGGAAATGGTCTTCACCTTCAGCGCGTGCCAGATCGGGCAGTAACCCGCGATTCCGGTGACCAGGAAGATGAGACCGAACAGACCAATCCACCACAGGCCCGTGGAAAGGTTCAGAAGACCAAACAGGGCAAACCCGAGAAACAGGACGAATCGGACGATCCTATCCAAGAGACCAACGTTCTTCAGCATACGAGACTCCTTTTCAAAGAAAGCAAAACTCAAATAAACAGGGTGGCCCGGGACGAGTCGGCCGCGGCCAGCATGGTGGCGACGCCGCCGGACTCCACACCGTCGACGAGTTCCTCCATCTTGACTCCCATGACGTCCATGCTCATGTTGCAGGCCACGAGTCGGACGCCCGATTTCAGGGCGGTATCGAGCATCTCCTGCAGGCTGTCGATCTTGAGGCTCTTCATCCGGCCCTTCATCATGGCTGTCCCCATCCCGCCCATATTCAGCTTGGAGAGCTTCAGCTTGTGGAGGCTGGGGGCCAACATCAGGCCGAACATCCGGCCCATGAGGTCCTTCTTGACCGGGGGCTTGCGAACCTTCTTGATGACATTGAGTCCCCAAAACGTGAAGAAGAGGGTGACCTTCTTTCCCGCGCTGGCGGCGCCATTGGCGATGACGAGGCTGGCGAGTGCCCTATCCATGTCGTCGCTGAAGACGATGAGGGTGGTGTCATTTCCGCCGGTCAGGGGTCCGGAGGGGGCTCCCTTTCCTTTCTCGACAATGGCCGTGATCGTGCCTTTTTCCTGGGTCAGCTCCACCACCGAGTTCCCCGTCATCTGGGCCCAGCTCCTCACATCGGCCGCGAAGCCCGGGTCCGACGCCACTTCGCGCAAACGTTCGCCGGGGCTCAGCTTGTCCATCTCGGTCTTGAGTTTGAGGATGGGACCGGGACACTGGAGGCCCATGGCGTCGACGTCCAGAAGCTTCACGAACGAAGGCCGAACGGGGTCGGTGGTCTCGGGGTTGGTCTGGTAGATGCGACTGTCCTTGCCGATGAAGTCCTTGGCAAAGATGTCTTCATTGGACTGTTTCATGGTGGCGTGCTCCCAGGTCTTGTACCCTCCCGACAGGCTGACGACGTCGAAGCCGTGCTGTTTGAGGATCCGTTCCGCGAAGTAGGACCGGAGTCCGACTCCGCAGAAGGTCACAACCTTGCGGTCCTTGGGGAGGTCGCCCAGACGGCCTCGAAGGAGGGGGAGGGGAATGTTGACCGCTCCGGGCAGGCTGCCGATGCCGAATTCGTCGGGTGTCCGGATGTCGAGGAAGAAGGCGTCCTGCAACCCGCTCAGCTGGTCCCACCGCACTGGGGTGGTCTTCCCGGCCAGGATGTTTTCGGCGACGAAGCCGAGAACGTTCACCGGGTCCTTGGCGCTAGAGAAGGGCGGGGCGTAGGCGTGCTCCACTTCGGTCAGGTCCTGGATGGTCCCGCCTTTGCCGAGGAGAACGGCGATCATGTCGATCCGTTTGTCGACTCCATCGTAGCCCACACCCTGGGCACCCAGGATCTTGCCCTCGGGGCTGAAGAGCAGCTTCAGGGTCATGGCCAGGGCGCCCGGGTAGTAACCGGCGTGGCTGGAGCCGTGGATCACGCACGAAAGGAAAGGAATCCCCTCCTTTTTGAGGAGCTTTTCACTGGCCCCCGTGGAGGCAACCGTCAGGTCGAAGACCTTGGCTACTGCGGTGGCGATGGACCCCTTGTAGCGGCTCTTGTTGCCGAAGACGAGGTTATCAGCACAGATGCGACCCTGCTTGTTGGCGGGTCCCGCCAGGTAGGTGATGGTAGGTTTGCCCGTGATGGGCGAGGGGAACTCGATGGCGTCGCCGACGGCGTAGATATCCGGGTCGGAGGTTTGGAGGAACTCATTGACCTGAATCCCCTTGGTGGTTCCGATCCGGAGCCCCGCCTGGGCCGCGAGGGCCGAATCGGGTCGGACGCCGATGGACAGGAGGATCAGGTCGGCCTCGAGGTCGCGGCCGGAATTGAGCTTGAGGCCGATCTTCTCACCCTGGGGTTTGAGGGACTGGACCCCGTCTCCCAGGTAGCACTCTATGCCTTTCGTCTTGAAATGCTGGTGGACTTCGGCGGCCATTTCGTGGTCGAGCATGACCATGACCTGGGCCGCCATCTCGACGATGGTCACAAAGATGCCCCGCTGGTGGAGGTTCTCGGCCATTTCGAGGCCGATGAAACCCGCGCCGATGACGATGGCCCTGCGGGGCTGGTGGGTCTCGATGTAGGTCTTGATCCGATCGGTGTCGGCCACGTTGCGCAGCGTGAAGATTCCTGGCGTGTCGATGCCCACGATGGGCGGCTTCACCGGTTCGGCCCCGGGACTGAGGACCAGTTTGTCGTAGGTCTCCTGGTACACCGCGCCGTCGTGACGTCTGACGCTGACCCTTTTGGCCTCGCGGTCGATACTCACCACCTCGGAACGAACCCGGACTTCTACATTCAACGTGGCCTGGAACGTCTCGGGTGTCTGGACGAACAGCCTATCCCTGTCCGCAATCGTTCCTCCGAGGTAATAAGGGAGCCCGCAGTTGGCGTAGCTTATGTACTCGCCCCGCTCCATCAGGATAATCTGGGCCGCCTCGTCGTTCCGACGAAGTCTGGCCGCCGTCGTCGCCCCTCCCGCGACTCCCCCCACAATCACATATTTTGCCATTGTTCCTCCCTGGCTCCTTCGCCCACGGTGAACGCTTAACATCGCTAAATTTTAACGATGTTAAATATTAACCATGTTCAAATTTAACACTGTTAAATGTTAACGATGATAAATGAACTAACGGTTCCCCGCAAGCTCTTTTCCTTCGACGGCTAGGGGAAATGTTCGAGACTCGAATCCGGCGAGGGCCAAGGCGACCTTTTGTCCCTCTTCCGTGAGGGCGAGGACCTTTTGCCTGCTGTCGCCCCAGTTCAGGTCGCGGTAGATGTAGCCCTTGCTGTAGAGGGTCTTGATAATCCGAGACAGGCTCGCCCCGTGGATGCGAAGCTCGTCGGCCAGGGACCCCGCATTCAGGGGACCCCTAGCCAAACAACACAGCGCGAACGACTGGTTGAGGTTCAAGCCGATCTCCTTCCGAAGACCGGATTCCAACTGCACAATGGCCGCCGTCAGATCCTTGACGTGACAAAGGTCCCTCAGTTCCTGCATAGTCCCCAGCCTACCACAGGCCCGTCCCCACACCAAGTAGCGGCGCGGAGGACGGGCTGCTACTCAATGTTTCTTCAGGGTTCGATACCCCATCATCCCGAGTCCCAACCTCTCGTAGAAGGGACTCGAAACCCCCGTGCGAATCTTCCGCAAGAAGTATTTCTCGAAAATGGCCTTTCCCACGTGGAGGAGCCAGCCCTTTTTCGCGACCGTAACGTTCCGAGGAGGAATCTGCGGAATGGCGATGAAGCCAAACCCATTGTCCCCGGTGTCCGCGACACAGAGGGCGTTCCATTCCGGTACGGTGTCCGGCGCCTTTCCCTCGAGCTGCGCCCGGATGTTGTGGGCAACGGCCACCGCCATAGCTTCGATCATCACCCCGGTTTTCGGCACGCCCGTGGGGACCGGTGTCGGCTCCTTGGGCGCGATGGCCACGCACACTCCCACTCCGTAGACATTGGGAAAGGTGGGGTTCTGCTGCTTATCATTGATGAGGACGAAGCCCCGGGGATTCACCAAACCTTCGATTCCCCGGACTGCGTCGATTCCCGTGAAGGCCGGGAGGATCATCGAAACCTTGAAGGGAAGCTCGTGAACCTTTTTGTCCTTGCCCTCTTCGTCGCACTCCAGCACCGTCATCTTTCCATCTTCGACCTTCTGGATTTTGGCATTGCAGATCCATCGAATCGTCTTGTCGCGAAAGGCGCCTTCGAGGAGACCCTTGGAGTCTCCGACTCCGCCTAGACCGAGGTGCCCAATGTACGGCTCGCTGGTGACGTAGGTGATGGGAACCTTGTCTCTGATCCGGCGCCGCCTCAGGTCGGTATCGGCCTGGAGGGCGTACTCGTAGGCGGGACCAAAGCAGCTGGCCCCGGAGGCCGCGCCGACGATCATGGGCCCGGGTTGTTCGCAGAACTTCTGCCAGGCCACAAACGTGTCGGCAGCGTGATCGACGTGGCAGACCGACTGAGTGAAGCCCCCATGGGGTCCGAGGCCCGGGACCTCGTCGAACGACAACCGCGGACCGGTGGCCAGAACTAAGTAGTCGTAGCTCAGGGTGGAGCCATCCTTGAGGTCAAGGCGATTCTCTTGGGGGACGACCTTGACGACGGCCTTCTGGACGAAGGAGATCTTTCGCTTCTTGAACATGGGCGCCAGGGGGACCTTGATCTGTTCCGGCCTCCTCCACCCAAATCCGACCCAGGGGTTCGAGGGAGTGAAATGGAACGTCGGAGAATCGGAGACGACAACCACTTCGTCCCCCTTCCTGGCGTGGCGTCTCATCTCCAACGCCGCTGGGACGCCTCCGACTCCGGCGCCTACGATCACAATTCGTGCCATATCTGGACTCCTTTCCTCTAGCCTAAGCCCGACCCTTATATTTAACAAGGTTAAATATTAACACTGTTATATGAAGATAATGCGAAGAATGTCGTATTGACAATATATATGAAATTCAATATGTTTAAGAAGAAGGTGAAAGGATGAAACTACTGATTGTGGGTGGGGTGGCCGGCGGTGCGACGGCGGCGGCGCGGGCCAGACGGCTGTCAGAGACGGCCGAAATCACCCTCCTGGAACGCGGTCCCTATGTCAGCTTCGCCAACTGCGGACTGCCCTATTTCCTCTCCGGCGATATCGGCAAGAGGTCCCAACTCCTCCTCCAGACCCCCGAGGGGTTTCAAGGTCGCTACGGGGTAAAAGTCCACCTGAATACCGAAGCTGTCGAGGTCGACAGGGTGGGCCAGCGTGTCCGGGCTGTAGGACCCGATGGCGAGACCTGGTTCAGCTACGACCGTCTGATTCTGGCCCAGGGCGGGAATCCCTTGGTGCCTCAGATGCCCGGAGCGGACCTCCCCCACGTGTTCAAGCTGTGGACCGTGCCGGACATGGACCGCATCCACGGGTTCATCAAGGATTCGGTGCCCCAGACGGCTGTTGTCGCCGGAGGGGGATTTATCGGGCTCGAGATGGCCGAAGCCCTCCACAAAAGGGGTCTCAAGGTGACGGTGGTGGAACTGGCGCCGCAGATCATGGTTACCATGGACAAGGAGTTCGGCCAAAGGGCGAAATCCTCACTTCAGGAAATGGGCGTGGAGATTCTCACCGGCGTCGGTTTGAAGGCCGTCTCGGCTGGGCCCAAGGAAGTGGAACTCTCCGACGGCCGACGGCTCCCGGCCGACCTCGTCCTGTTTTCCATCGGCGTCAGACCCGAGCTCACCCTGGCCAAGCAGGCCGGCCTTTCGCTTGGCGACGGCGGGGGGCTGCTGGTGGACGAGGGCCTGAGGACGAGTGATCCCTCCATTTGGGCCGCTGGCGACATGGTCGAGGTGACCCAGCGGGTTTCGGGGCGGAGACTGCGGATCCCGTTGGCGGGACCGGCCAACCGCCAGGGCCGGATCGCTGCCACAAACGCCCTCGGCGGAAACCTCCACTACCGGGGCGCCCTCGGATCGAGCGTTGTGAAACTCTTCGACACGACGGCGGCCTCCACCGGACTGACAGAAAAGGCCGCCACCGAGGCCGGCTTCGACGTCGGCGTCGCCATCGTCCACAAAGACCATCACGCCGGATACTACCCCGGCGGGCAGCTCCTTTCTCTAAAACTCGTCTACGACAGAAAGACCCACCGGGTCTTGGGTGCCCAAGGCTTCGGGCGCGAAGGTGTCGACAAACGCATCGACGTCGTGGCGACGGCCTTGGCTGGAGAGCTGACGGTCGACGACTTGGCGGAACTCGATTTGGTCTACGCGCCGCCGTATTCCAGTGCCAACGATCCCCTGAACCTCGCGGCCTTTGTGGCGCAGAACGACCTTTCGGGCTTCAGTCCCCTGGTCACTTCGGACCAGGCGGCGCGCTACGACGCAGCCACTTCGCTCATCATCGATGTCAGGAATCTGGGCGAGTACGCCAGGGGCCACGTCCCCGGGGCGCTGAATATTCCCGTGGACGAACTGCGGGGCCGACTGAACGAGGTGCCCCGGGACAAGACGGTCTTCGTCCATTGCCAGGTGGGATTTCGAGGCCACCTCGCCGTCCGCATTCTCAAAGAAAACGGGTACGCGTCGGTGTACAACATCACTGGCGGCTACACGAGCATGAAAGCCAACGAAAGTTTCCAGGAGGAACTCTGATGTCCCAGAACGTCATTTTGAACAAGATCCAGGCGGGGGCGTCGATCATCGACGTCCGGTCGCCCGACGAATTTGCCGACGGGGCCTACCCGGGGGCCCGCAACATTCCCGTAAACACCCTCGTCCAGCGTCTGACCGATGTGGGGCCCAAGGACAAGCCCGTGGTCGTCTACTGCGCCTCGGGCGGCCGGAGCGCCGTGGCCCAGCAGATCCTGAAGGCCAACGGGTTCGTCGACGTGACCAACGCCGGCGGCCTCGAGGACATGCCCTGATGGACACCGACTTCACCACCTGGCTGAGCCAAATTCCCTGGTCGTCCGTGGGTATCCTCGCGGTGCTTGTGGCCTTCTTCCTCTGGAACTCACTTCGGAAAAGAGGAAGCCGGGCCAGACTCCTGGCCAAGATTGTCGCCGGGGCCCTGGTCGTCGACGTCCGATCCCGCGGCGAGTTCGAGGGAGGCCACTACGACGGCGCCATCAACCTCCCCGTGGACACCCTGGCCAAGCAAACCAAGAGGATAGGGGCCCTCGACCGCCCGGTGATCGTTTACTGCGCGTCGGGGGGACGAAGCAGCCAGGCCGCGGCGATTCTCCGGGGCGCCGGCTTCACGGACGTGACGAATGCGGGCGGTTTAGCCCACATGCCGAGGTAGCACCCTGACCCGATCACTTTTCTCAGTCTGACTGGGTCCTCATGAAACCCTCACCAAAAACTAACGAACCGGCCGCAACCTAGCACCGAACCCGTAAGGAGGGAATTCGATGAAGAGAACCACGCTGTTTGTGGCGGTGCTGTTCGCCGTGGCGTTTTCCGCGAGCGCTCAGACGCAGTTGATTGGGGCCGGGGCTACCTTTCCCCAGCCGCTCTACGTCAAGATGTTTGACGAGTACAAGAAGGCAACCAAGGTCGAAGTCAACTACCAGGGCGTCGGTTCTGGCGCCGGTGTCAACCAGCTGATCGCCAAGACCGTCGATTTCGGCGCTTCTGACGCGCCCATGAACGCCGACCAGACCACCAAGGCCGGTGCCGACGTGGTCCACGTTCCCACCTGTGTCGGTGCCATCGTCATCACCTACAACATCCCTGGCTACACCGGCTCGTTGAAGCTGACCGGCCCCGTGATCGCCGACATCTTCTTGGCAAGATCACCAAGTGGGACGACCCT
>JAHFSN010000059.1 GCA_023265735.1 Spirochaetaceae bacterium
TGACCATCGGCATCATGCCTGTCACAGGTATTCCTCTCTACTTCCTGTCCTACGGGGGATCGTCTCTTCTGGCAGGTTCCATAGCCATAGGAATTGCCATGAATATCTACAGCAGACGATTCCGGTTCTAGCTCGCGCTTCGGCAGTCCTTGATGTTACCAGTCCTTCGAGTAGACCAAATATTCATTATACGAACTAAAGTGAGCGCCACCACCGCGGAGTGGCAGAGACTCTCGGCCCTTATCTTCCTTTAACTCCTGGGGTTGTTGGCCCAGCGATAGATGAGAACAAAGACCGCCGCCCCGGCCAAGGGAACCAAGAACTGGTAGACCTGATAGTAGATCAGGGGAAGATTCCAGAGGGAGCGGATCACAACCTCAAAGAGAGTCCCCAAGAAGGATCCTAGGATGGCCAGAAGAAGCTCAATGGCAAAGACCTGCGACCGCCGTCTCGGAAAGACGAAGTACGCGACCACGGCCACGAGAAAACCGCAAAGAAGCAGCTGAATCGAAAGCGTCAGCATGTTGTAGATCATGGAAGACTCCGGATCACGCCCCAAGGCACAGGTTTGGAATAGACCGCCTGAAGGGTCGACGACAGTCCGTAGGCCACAACGAAGACATTGATCTCGTATTCGGTTCCGGTCGCCGAGATGTCGGCGCCGGTGGCACCAGCACCCAGGGTATGAAGTTTCGTGAAGGATTGATTGACATTTCCCGAGAAGAGCAGCGACGACCGGTAAAGAAACCCCGAGGCCACTCCCCCCACTTCCAGCTGGGGCTCCACGGGAGATGCTGCCTCAAAGGAGGTAAAATCCAGCGTGATGACCGTATTATCGCCAGCCGAAAGAAGAAGCGGGGTCAGCGACGTCACGGCCGTTCCCGTAGACACTGTCGACGAAGAGCTTTGACTCATTTGGTAGTACCCGAGATTCGTCAGCTGGCTAACCGTGGGGCTCAGGTTCACGCTGTCCCTGTCGGCCACGAGACGCAGAAAGTTGTTTGTCTTGCCCGGATAGATCTTATAGTAAACTTGGTACCCCTGCAGATCAGTTCCCGAGGCCGTCTGGTACTTCACCGAAAGCGTGGTGTTGGTAACCATGGTTTGATCATTGTAGTCGACGTTGGGAGGGTCAAGGCTCGGCACGGTTTCCAATCCGCAAGAACTGAGAAGGTACAAAGCCACCAACGTGAGAAGGAGCCTCATGCCCTCACTTCTTGGCAGGGCGCGGAGGGTCGATTCCCTCCTTAAAATCGATCAGCTCAAAAATCAGGACTGGCTTGTTCTTCCCTTTCACGCGAATATTGTCGAGCTCTCTGACAACCACCTGCTCCTGAAGATACTGATAGGTGTTCTCGCTGATGATAATGTTCGTGTGATATTCCTTGTTGGTTCCCTCAAGTCGGGCGCCAAGGTTCACATTATCCCCCATGAGGGTGTAGTTCATGCGTCCCTGGGACCCCATGTTGCCCACGGTCATCACTCCCGAGTTCAGGCCGATTCCGATGTTGATTTTCCGGTTGTCCGGCCATTCACTGTTCATCTTGTGGAGGACTTCCATCATTTTGAGGGCGCACTTTGAAGCCAGCTCGGCGTGGTCGGGCTGCTCCAGGGGAGCGCCCCAGAAACACATGATCTCGTCTCCCACGTACTTATCGAGGGTGCCCTTGTATTCATGGATGCAATCCGTCATGGCCGTCAGGTACAAGTTGAGGTGGTTCACCAACTCCTGGGGCGTCATGCCCTCCGACAGTGAGGTGAACCCTCGGATATCGCTGAAAAGAACCGTCAGTTCCTTATCGACCCCGCCAAGTTCCGGCGGATGTGCCAGCAGCTGGCTTACCACGTCGGGACTGACGTACTTGCTGAACACGGCCCTCGTCTTTCGCTTCTCGCGCTCCTCGGTGAGGGCGCGGTAGACAATGACGAGGAGGAACGTCAGAAGCATCCCAATGAGGAGAGAACTAAAGGGATACACTAAGGAGTAGAAGTCAAAAATCAAAAATACCCCGAGGAAACTCGCCAAAACCAGCACGACGGTGACGATGAGAGACAGAAGCGTCGACACCCGGGTGGCCAAGAACGCGATGAGCATGGTGAGGAGGAACAAAACAATCAGGGCCTGCCACGGCGGTATCGGGAGGAGGAAGTTTCGGGTCAGAATCGTATTCAGCGCGTTCGCGTGGATCTCCACTCCGTACATCTGACCGTACTGGGTGTTCTTCTCATCGGACGCAACCCCCGAGCTGAAGGGACCTACCATGAGCAGCTTGCCGCCCAACGCCCGGGTCTCCGGCCATGTAGTCGGATCGGACGAAGCCGCTCTTGTCGCGTAGCTTGAGTAGCTGCGCACGGGAAAAGTTTGGTACTCGCTGCCGTTCTCCGAAGAACGGCTCCCCATGAAATTCACCGTCATCGCTCCATTGGCGTCGATGGGAATCTTTACTTCCGAGTACGGAGCCGGTGACCACGCGCCCGTCTGCGGAGAGTAAAGCTCGGGTGCGGGGATGAGGAGGTACTGCCCCAAGACAACCTGGACATCGGAGAGTTTCTTGTGCCAGTACTCCAGCGCCAAGGTAAGGGTCACCGAAGGGAGAAAGATATCCTGAACCTTCTGAACGATGTAGACTTCTTTCAATTCCGTGCTGCCGGCCGCCTCAACTTGCCGTGCCAGCCCGTTGCTGGTCAGGAGCGCGGGCAAGCTGGCAACCACTTCGGCCGTCTTGGAAACCAGTTCCTGCCGCCGGAAGACATCGTCGTGGTCGGGGTTGAACGAGGCAAACCCATGACCCGCCGCAAACTTGCCAAGGGGGATCAGCGGAGCCTGAACCGTATAGTAGGCCGTCTGGTCTTTCCAGGGTCCTCTGATAGACCCAAATCCTGTACTGTTCGCCATGAGCTGGTCGAGCCTTCGGAACTGGACCGCGGCCAGGTCTGAATCAAGCGTCTCGGGAGAATAGATCGTCTCCAGGATCACCCGTTTGTTGGCGTCGATGGCCCTCTCAAAGGCCAAATCATTTTCTGGAACGTTTTCTCGATCAAGGAAGAAGAAGTCAAAGAAGGTCGCCCTCTCGCGATCGTTCTGGTTCTTGATCCTCGTCAAGCTGTTGAGAAAATCCGCGTGCAGACTCCTGCTGAAGGGCCAGCGCCCCAGAGTCTCAATACTGCGGTTATCGACTCCTATGATGAGGATGTCCGAGGAGATCTTGTCGTTTTGGGCCTTCAGAACCGCGCCCTCTTGCTGAATTTGAGGGGTAACGACCGTTCTCAACTTGAAATAGTAGTCCCCGAGGGAACGGTCCCAATTGCTGAAGATGGGAAAGGGGGAGGCAAAAGCGAGCCACCCAACAAAGAGGAAGACACCCAATCCGATGATCAGGCCGAAGTAACGGCTATCCAGAATCGTTCGTTTGATGGCGGCCCAACGATCGGTCATGTCATACCCCTCTGTCAGACGTTTTACTCCAAATTCAGGGAAATTATACGGTCGCGTCCTAGTTTTGTCCAACCAGACTCCGGGTATTTCTCGAGGAGCTTCTTGTAGGCAGCGCCGGCATCGGCCGTCTTCCCGAGACTTTCCAGGAGTCGTCCTTCGGTGAAATACACCTGAGGCAGCAGGAGAGCGTTGGTCCCGAAGGCTTTCTCGAACTCCCCATAGATGGCCAGGGCCGCGGCCGCATCACCGGCCTCCTCCTCGCACACCGCGGCGTTCAACAGGGCCACCGGAGCCAGGTAGCTCGTTTTGTCTTTGTCAAAAACCGCGCGGAAGGCCTTTGAGGCGTCCATCCACTGCTTCTTAGCAACGAAGTAGTTCCCCTGGATGAACCAGGCCTTGGAGAGTCCGTAGCCTTGCGGCGCCTCTTTCTGCACCTTGGCCAATTCGGCTTCCAAGGTTTTGCCGGCGGCCTCTTTTTTGGCGGCGTCGGTCTCAGCGGCCCAGGCGAGGTAGTCGGCCTGGCTCTTTTCAATCCGGGCGGCGAAGTCGGCTTTCGTCGCCGCGTCCACCTGCGTCCACAGCGCAAGCCCCGCGGTAATCAGAATAGCGGCGCCCACGAGACTTGCCAGCAAGGTTCGGTACTTTTGAAGGAAATTGCTAATCCCTGTTTTTAGTCTTGTCCTGAACGGTTCAACCTCAGTATTTTGCGACATCCTGTGCTCCTTTCTCCATGAGTTCTACGTTGAGTTCTTTGATCAGCTTGGACAAATACGTCCTCTGGATACCTAACTGACGGGAAGCCTTTGTCTGGTTCCCTTTGCATTCGGCGAGAGTCCTCTCGATCAGCCCCGCCTTGAACTGCTGGACCGCGGCCTTGAGATCCTGGGGAGTGCTCGGTTCGTCCTCCCCGGGAAGTCCCAGGTCCTCGGCCCCCAAACGCCTTCCGTTCGCCAGGACCACGGCGCGTTCGATGGTATTCTGAAGTTGCCGTACGTTTCCGGGCCAATCATACCGGCGCATCCTGTCCAGCGCCTCGGGCTGGAAACCCTCGATCGCCTTGCGGAATCGCTGGTTCATCTCTTTAAGAAAGAAACCTGCCAGAAGCGGAATATCTTCGGATCGTTCCCGAAGCGACGGCAGATTCACGGGAAGCACGTTCAGGCGATAAAACAGGTCCTGACGAAAGGTCCCCTCGGCGATGGCCTGATGGAGATCACTATTGGTGGCGGCCACGATCCGAATGTCGAGCTCAACAGGCTGGCTCCCCCCTACCCTTTCTATCGTCTTGGATTGAAGGGCCCGCAGAAGCTTTGACTGAAGAAAAAGCGGGACGGTCCCGATCTCATCGAGGAAGAGCGTGCCGCCCTGGGCCTGCTCAAAACGCCCCTGACGATCCGAAACCGCATCGGTGAAGGCCCCTTTGACGTATCCAAATAGTTCGCTCTCGAGAAGGTTTTCGGGGAGCGCCGCGCAATTCACGCGGACGAAGGGGCCCCGGGACCGCGGGCTGTTCTGATGGACGTATTCGGCGACAAGTTCCTTTCCCGTACCGTTCTCACCGGTGATCAGAACGGCGGAATCCGTCGAAGCGTACTTTCGGCACAGAGAGAGAATCTCATTCATCCTGGCATTCTGGGTCAGGAGCGAATGGGTGAGCACCTTGGTTTCCAGCACGTCCTTGAGGGTCTGGAGCTCGTCCTTCATGGCCTGGAAATTCTTCGCGTTCTGAATGGCCAGCCCGGCCTGGTTGGCAAACAGCTCCAGCCAAGTCATATCCTCGGTGTGGAACGACTGGCCGCCCTTCTTGTTGATCATTTCGAGCACGCCCACGCATTGCCCCTGAACTCGAAGCGGCACCGCAAGAATATTCTGGTTGGGGTAGCCCACGTTCCGTGAGATTTTGGAATAGAAGCGCGGGTCTTTCTCGGCGTCGGGCACATGAATGGACGTATTGTGCTCGGCCACCCATCCGGCGATCCCTTCCCCCTTGGGGACGGTGAAGGACTTCACTTCCTCTCCCTTGGGCCCCAGGGCCACCACGAATTCCAACTGCTGAGAATCAGGCCGCAACAGCAGCAAGGAAGAAGACTCCCCATTGGTCAAGGCCGTGGCCGATTCCAGAATCTGAGTGAAGAGGCCATTCAAATCAAAGTACCGGGAATTGAGTCGGTTATTGATCTCCAGGAACGCTTCCAGTTTCTGGGGATCGATGGCGGATTTGAACATCGGACCTCGTCCGGAACCCCTGTTATTTTTTCAACAGGTCTCCCAATCGGAAACTGGAATGATCGTCGTCGTGCGAAATGTAGCGGCTCATCTCCTCGCGCTGCTGCTGACGGACGAAATCCTTCAGCGAAAGGGACAACCGCTGCTTGTCAGCTGCCACTTCAAGGACAGTCACCTTGAGCTTGTCCCCTACGTTCAGAGTCTTCATGAAGTCTTCGGGATCCTGATCCCGGGAATCCACGAGATTACTCTTTGCAATGAGCCCCTCAATGTTTCCGGGAACCCGAAGGAACACACCAAAATCCGCCTTGCTGACAATCACACCCTCGATCGGGGTACCCCGGGGGTGGCTCTTCTGCAGGCTTACCCAGGGGTCGTCATTCACTTGCTTCAGGCCGAGTCGAATTCGCTTGGCGTCAACGTCAATGTCGAGCACCTTCACTTCGACGATTTCGCCGTCCTTGAGCTCGGAGGTCGCGTTTCGAATCTTCTTTGTCCAGGACAGGTCATCCACATGGAGGAAGCCGTCGACTCCATCCTCCAGGGCGACGAAGGCTCCGGCAGGGGTGACCTTCTTGATGGGCGCCGCGATCACGGAGCCGACGGGGAACTTCAGGGCCACCTCTTCCCAAGGATTGGCTCCTGCCTGCTTCAAGCCGAGACTGATCCGGGTTTGCGCCAGATCATAGTTCAGAATCTTGGTCTGGACCGTATCGCCGGGCTTCAGGAGTTCCTTGGGGTGGGAAATCCGCTTCACCCACGACATCTCGGAGATATGAACCAGCCCCTCGATGCCGTCTTCGATTTCGACAAAGGCCCCAAAATCGGCAAGCTTCGTGACCTTGCCGGTCACAATGTCGCCGACTTTGTACTTCTTTTCAAACACAGTCCAAGGGTTCTGGGAAAGTGCCTTCAGCGAGAGGTTAATCTTCTTTTCCACGGGGTCAAGCTTCACAACCTTCAGCTTGATCTTGTCACCCTTCTGGACGAAGTCTTTCGGCCGGACCACGTGTCCCCAACTCATGTCGTTCACATGGAGCAACCCATCGAAGCCGCCCAAATCAACGAAGGCTCCGAACGACGTGAAGGTCTTCACTTCACCTTCAACCACGTCGCCCTCTTGGTGCTGGGCAAAGAACTCATCCCGCTTCTTTTCGGTTTCGCGAAGCAGGAGGTCCCGACGATTCAAGACAATGTTGGCCTTCTTTTCCCAAACCAACTTTTCGACGAGAAAATCTCCTGACTTGCCCAAGAGTTCTTCGGGCACTTCAACCCGAGACGAATCGGCCTTGGAAAGGGGGACAAACGCGGTGTACCCATGACCCAGATCAACTTCGTAACCGCCCTTCACCACTTTGGAAAACTGCCCACGCAGGGGCGTCTTGTTCTCGAAGGCATTTTTCAGTTCATCCCGGAAGGAAATGGAATCGGCCTTCTCTTTGCTGATTTCCACGTTTCCCTTGGAAGATTCTTTACGAACCAGGACGACCTTGATCTTCTCTCCCACCTGAGGCGGAACGGTGAACTCAGAGAGGGGCAGGATTCCGTCCGATTTGTATCCAATACCCACACTGACGCTATCCGACGTCACAGAAATGACCGTGCCTTCGACAAGACTGCCTTCTTGGAGATTGTCCAGGGTTTTGAGGTACTCTTCTTGAAGGATGGTCTGGTTGTTCTCGGTTTCTGCCATGGCTGGTACAGGACTCCTGGACTGTTGACGGTAGTCGTAAACGATGCTGTCCACTTTCGCACAAACCGCCTCAATGGTCAAGCGAGAACTGTCGACCAGAAGGCACCCTGGCGTCAGGACCAAGGCACCGACGGGCTTGCTTCGATCGATCCTGTCCCTCTCTCGGATGGCGGCCAAAATTTGTTCGTAGGTTTGTCCTTCGGCTCTCTCTTGGAACCTTCTTTGGGCCCGAACTTCGGGTTCCGCATCCAGGAAAACTCGCACCTCGGCGACAGGAAACACGACGCTGGTGACGTCACGCCCTTCGCACACGAGGTCCAGGGTCTGGCCCAGCTTTCTGAACTGGCGATTGAGGACGGCCCTCAGGTCGGGGATTTCGGAAACCAGGGCAACCCATCGGTCCACGGCCGCCGAATGGAGCTCCGCTCCCAGACGCTTGCCGTTGGCGATGATGGTTTGGTCGTCGAAACCCCAGTTGATTGCCTCGGCCAGGGCCACCAGAGATACAACGAGTTCGGGGAGACCCAGCAGAGGAAACACCTCGCCCTCGGACGACAGGAGACGGTCTTCGAGGGCGAACAGCGTCACGGTCCGGTAGTACCGCCCCGTGTTCAGATAGTGGAGGTTCCAGCGGTCGGCGAGGTACCGGGCCAGGGTGCTCTTCCCGACTCCCGCGGGACCATCAATGGCGATGACCATGAGTTTCTCCGGCGGGCGACAGCAGTGCTTTGGCCTCGGATTCGTTGAGCTTCCGAAACCGGCCCGCCTCCAGACCTCGCAGCGTGATAGGACCGATCCGGAGCCGGTGAATGCGGCTCACGGTGATGTTTCTGTGCTCGAAGACGTTGCGGATTTCCTTGTTCTTGCCCTCCAGCAACACCAAACGGACGGAATGCGGGCCCGTCCTGGTGTAGCTGTCGCATTGGTACTTCTCACCCTGGATTCGGATTCCCAGGCGGAATTCTTCGAGGAGCTCCAGGGGGACCTCTTTCTTGGTCTGGACGAGGTATTCTTTTTCGACACGGCTCGAGGGATGCGTCAGGTGCCTCGACCACTCCCCGTCGTTCGTCAGCAGCAGGATACCGCTCGTCATATAATCGAGGCGTCCCACGGAAAAGAGACGCTCCTTGACGAAGGGCTGGACCAAATCGAGGGCCAGCGTGCGGTGCTGTCCCCGTTCATCGGCCGTCGAACAAAGAGTCTTCGAGGGCTTGTGAAAAACATAGTAGACGTGCCGCTGGGCCGTGGCCACGGGTCGCTGGTCCATGGTGACCAGGTCTTCGTTTCCGACCCGGGCTCCGGGCTCGCAGGTGACCTTCCCGTTGATCCGGACGCGTCCGTTCTGAATGATTTCGACGGCCGCCCGCCGGGACGTGACACCAGCCCGGGCCAGCCAGACCTGGAGCCGGATACC
>JAHFSN010000060.1 GCA_023265735.1 Spirochaetaceae bacterium
ACCGATCTCGACGATCCGGTCCAGCTGGGGAGAGAGTCCCGTGGTTTCGAGGTCAAAGGCCACAAAGACAAGGTCGGGGTTCTGAAGCAGCTCGTAATCCAGGCGTTCCTTCATGAGGGGATCATCCCGTCCAGGGCTACCTTAATGCCTTGGATCTTGGCCGAGACTTCCACCTTCGCTGCCTCGAGGGGCAAACCACCTGCGGCCCGGCACGAAGCGTAGAATTTGATTTTCGGTTCGGTGCCTGAAGGCCGAACCGTCACCGTGGAACCGTCGTCGAGGACAAACTGAACGACATCGCTGGAGGGAAGATCAATATCCTTGTGAACCGAGCCGTCGGGCCCGCGGGTGGTGCCCTTCTGGTAGTCCAGCAGCTTGACTAGGGAAAGGGTCCCCACCTTCTGCGGCGGACTTGTCCTGAGGTTGGCCATGAACGTCTTCATCGTTTCGAGCCCCGCCTGGCCCTTGAAGGTCTTGCTTATCAGGATTTCCTGGAAGTAGCCATACTTCTCGTAGAGGGCGTTCAAGGCCTCCATGACGGAACGGCCTTGGCTCAGGTGCCAGAGGGCCATTTCGATGGTGATGGCCACCGTGCTCACCGCATCCTTGTCGCGGACCGAGTCGCCGAAGAGGAACCCGTAGCTCTCCTCGCCGCCGATCACGTACTGGAGGCCCTCGGTCCCTTCCTCGAACTGACGGATCTTCTCACCGATGTACTTGAAGCCTGTGAGGACTCGGAACACCTGGGCGCCGTAGTGGCGGGCGATCAGGCAGTGCAGTTCGGTGGTCACGATGGTGTTGATGAACACAGGTTTCGCCGGCAACCGACCCAACTCCTTCAGGCTGGAGAAAACGTAGTCGGTGAGGAGGGCTCCCAGTTGGTTGCCGTTGAGCAGCACCCACTCCCCCTTCCAGGGGACACCGATCCCAATGCGGTCGGCGTCGGGGTCGGTTCCCAGGAGAAGGTCGGCGCGTTCGGCAGTGGCCTGCCGGATGGCCAGTTCCATGGCCGAGTGTTCCTCGGGATTCGGAGACGAGACCGTGGGGAAGTTGCCGTCGGGGACCGCCTGGGTCGCCACCAGGCTCAGGTTGATGCCCAGATCCTTCATGATCCGGGGGAGAACCGTGACCCCGGTGCCATGGAGCGGGGTGTAGACCACTTTCACCCGGGGTCCCTGACTCGGGAACAGCTGGGGCCTCAAGGACTGGGCCTTGACCATCTCACAGTAGGGTCCGTCAATTTCCTCGTCGATTTCCACCAGCAGCCCACGGGCCAAAGCCTGCTCCTTGGTCATGGTCCGGGACTGCCCCTGGACGCTTCGAACCCGGGCAATAATGCCTAAGTCATGGGGAGGGACCACCTGGGCACCGTCGGACCAGTAGACCTTGTAGCCGTTGTACTCGGGGGGGTTGTGGCTCGCCGTGACGACGATGCCCGTGGTGGCACCCAGACGCCTCACCGCAAACGAGAGGACAGGCGTGGGGCGCAGCTCCTTGAAGAGGTAGGCCTTGATGCCGTTGGCCGCGAACACGAGAGCCGCCTCCAGGGCAAAGAGGTCGGAATAGTTGCGGCTGTCGTGGGCGATGACCGCCGAAGCGCCCGAGGTGACCGTGGCGTTCACGTAATCCGCGAGCCCCTGGGTCGCCGACCGGACCATGAACGGGTTCATCCGATTCGTCCCGCCACCTATGGTCCCCCGGAGTCCTCCGGTACCAAAACTCAGCGTGGTATAGAAACGTTCATTGAGCTCGCCCCAGTTCGCCGCCCGCAGAAGGGTTTCCACTTCCTGGCGAAACACTGGATGCTCCTCTTTCGACAGGTACGCTTCCGCAGCCTGCTTCAACTCGTCATTGGTCATGATCCGTCTCCCTCTCCTCTTCTCCCCAGGTGGGACAAATTTCTTCTCTGTCGGGCATCAACCCACGGGCACAGGCGCACCGTGCCGGGCCAGCCAGAGGCCAAAGTCCCGTGGCTGCGCAAAGACGACGCGGGCCCCGGCGGACCGCAGTTCAGCCTCTCCCCGAAATCCCCAGGCCGCTCCGCAGGGGAAAACCCCGGCCCGGGTGGCCGTTTCCATGTCCACGTCAGAATCCCCGAGGTAGGCGCATTGCGACCGCGGTACGCCCCAGCCATCGAGCATTTCCCAGAGCGAGCTGGGGTCGGGCTTGTGGGGCTTTCCCGGCCGAGCTCCCCAAACGGAGTGAAACTCGTGGGGAAAAAGGGTTCGGACGATAGCCTTTGTCATCCCGTCCTCTTTGTTGGAGAGGACCCCCAGGGGGACAAGACCCTGGAGGGAGTCGAGGAGGGCCACGATACCGTCGTAGGGCCGTGTGTGGTCTACCGGATTGGACCGGTAGGTGGAAACGAGCTCCTGGTAGACCGTGTCGAATTCCTCGGAGGAAAAGGGTTGGGCCGCCGAGGCGGTTTCCAGCAGGCGGCGCAGTCCCCACCCCACCATGCCTTTGAAGGCCGGCAACGGGTGCCCCCGGCGACCATGGGCTTCGAGGGTGGAATTGACGGCCCGAGCAATATCCTGAAGGCTGTCGACCAAGGTGCCATCGAGGTCAAAGACCACGGCCCGAACGAGGAAGTCCGAATTCGTGACGTCCTCCAGGGACCCTTCGGGGGCCACCTTTATCTTTTCCATAGTTTCTGATAACAGGGATTCGGAGGAATAGCAAGCCGTGGCGAAGAAGGCGGCCCACCGAGGAGCCGGGGCGTTCGACGAACATTTTTCCGCGATCTATGGTCCGCGCTGGGTATCCCTCAGGAAGGCCCTCAATGAGCCGTCGCGGCCAGAAAGCCATATTCCTGGTCTCATCAAACCCTACTACCTCGACAGAGCCTCCGCCGCCGCAGCGGCGGCCCTGGGCGTTCAGCCCGGCGACGAGGTCCTCGATCTCTGCGCCGCCCCGGGGGGCAAGACTCTCGTCCTCGCCACGGCGCTGGGGGGCCGCGGGCGGCTGACAAGCAACGACCGAAGCGCCGATCGACGCGCCAGGCTCCGTCGGGTCCTCGACGAGCACTTGCCGCCCGCCCTGCGAAAGCTCGTTGTCGTCACGGGACACGACGCCACCCGCTGGGGTCTCCACGAAAAAGAGGCCTACGACAAGATTCTCCTCGACGCCCCCTGTTCGAGCGAACGTCACGTGCTCCGGGATCCCGCTGCCCTGGCCCTGTGGTCGCCAGCGCGAACCCGGTCATTGGCCCAGCAGGCCCTGGCCATGCTGTGCTCGGCCCTCGAGGCTCTGCGGCCCCAGGGGCGCCTCTTGTACAGCACGTGCTCCATAAGTCCGGAAGAAAATGAGTTACTTCTTCAGCGCTTTCAGGTGAAACGGCCGGGGGCCTGGGCTTTGGTGGAACGGGCCCTGGTCTTGCCCGACGAAAATGCGGGGGAAGGGCCGCTGTTCTGGGCCCTCCTCGAGAAGTCGAGGCTTCCCGGCTAGACGAATTCCCGCAGTTCGCGGACCATTTTGAGGCCCCGAAGCTTGACGATGGCCTTCTCTTGGATCTGCCTGACCCTCTCGCGGGTGATGCCAAGCATCTTTCCCGTCTCTTCTAAGGTCAGGGGATTTTCCCCCAGGAGGCCGAACCGGAGCTGCAGAATCCGCATCTCTCGCTCGCTCAGCTGGTGCAGCACGGACCCCAAGGTGTCCTGAAGCGTTCCGCTGAAGACATCCTCAAAGGGCTCATGAATATTCTCATCACGAATCAAGTCGGAAAGCCGGGTGACGCTCTCCTCATCGA
The DNA here is from genome assembly GCA_023265735.1 of Spirochaetaceae bacterium. Classification (GTDB taxonomy): domain Bacteria; phylum Spirochaetota; class Spirochaetia; order JABEVK01; family JABEVK01; genus JAIFLN01. Next base: position 3,749 of record JAHFSN010000060.1, read on the forward strand.
CGGTTCCATCCAGCGACACCGTCTCCTGACTGATCTTCAAGATCTCCTTGACCTTGTCTTCCGACATATTCATATACTCGGCGAGTTCCTCGGCGGAAGGGTCACGACCCAGTTCCTGGGTCAGGTGTTTCGAAACGAAATAGCATTTCTTGATGGTGTTGAGCATGTGAATGGGAATTCGGATCACACGCCCCTTGTCAGCCAGACTCTTGATGATCGCTTGGCGGATCCACCAAGTGCCATAGGTGGAGAACCGGCAGCCCTTGGTATAGTCGAATCGGTCAACCGCTTCAATGAGGCCGATGTTCCCCTCGTCGATGAGGTCAAGGAGGGAGAGCCCGCGATGCTGGTATTTCTTTGCAATGGAAACAACGAGCCGCAAATTGGCGTTGATCATTCGGTTCTTCAACGCTAGGAGAACCGTTTCCTTCTTTCGGAGCGTCCCCGGGTCCGCGGCCGTCTGCGCGGAGTCCGACAGAAGCCGGCGCATTTCGCCCTTGATGACTTGAATCTTCTCCCCGATCTCCTGTTCCTGCTGAACCGTCAGCAGGGCGAACCGGGAGATTTGCTTCAGGTACATGGCCAGAGGATCGCTCTCGGCCGAATCGAGCGACGGACATTCTCCGTCTTGCATCCTCAGGAATCGATCCTCAGAATCAATGAGGCTGTCTTGGATTCTCATGGTTCCCCCAACTCGTACCTAAACTCTAGGTCCTCGAAGGGCCCGCGTCAAATTTTCTTGGATAAATTTTACTTTTTGAGGGAAAAAACGTCGAGCGGCTCGTTTTGGCGGAACGCGAAGAAGGAGAGCTTCTGGCTGGGCCGGGGTGAGGTCGTCCCCAGAACCTGTCCTTTCGAGACGGATTGACCGAAGCTCACCGAGGAACTCTCGAAGTTTCCGTAACCGTAGACAGCCTTGTCGGCGGTCTGGACCAGGAGCACCCTTCCCACGCCTCGGAACTCCCCCTGGTACACGACGGTGCCGTCACTGACCGAGCGAAAGGGTTCCCCGGCCGTGGCGAAGGTCACGGATTTCAGCTTGTCGCCCTCGGCGTGCGGGGACCGGGACACGGGCCAGTTGGCGCTCTCCGGGGTTCTCGCCTTGGACACAGGAACGAAGAGGACTTGCCCCACCTTCAGCGAGAGCGGACCCGACAGACCGTTGAACGCCCAAACCTCCGCCTGGTCAACACCCCAGGCGCGGCACAGCGAATAGAGAGTGTCTCCCGGTTTCACCACGTACCGTTCGGGGATGTTCAAGTGGTCCCCGGCCTTGAGGAGGTCCCAGTCCTGGTTGGGGTTGGCCCGGGCCAGCAAGTCTTGAGGAACTTTGGACTTCTGGGAGATGTTCGAGGCGGAATCGCCCTTCTGAACCTGGTAGTCCTCGCAGAAGGCCGAAGTGCCGAGGACGAGGGCAAAAAAAAGAAGGCTGATGACCTTGGAGATCATGCCTTCTATTTCGGAAGAAACGAACCGGAAACTTGAATTGGAAAGGCCAACATCGTTAACTTGTTCCTCTCCGCGCCGTTCGATTGAGACATTTTGGGAAATACAAGACTCGAACTTGTGACCTCTTGCATGTCAAGCAAGCGCTCTAACCAACTGAGCTAATTCCCCGGGCAACGACACACTATAGGAATCGGAAAAATCTGTCAAGCCGAGTCATTGAAGAGAACTGACCACCCGTTCCAGGACCTTGGCCCGATCCAGAGGCTTCACGATGTAATTCTTTGCCCCAAGGAGAAGTGACTGCTTCACAAGGTCCTGCTTGCCCAGGGCGCTGATCATCACCACCCGGGCATTCTTGTCAAATTCCATGATCTTCTCGAGGGCCGTCACCCCATCCATCTTGGGCATGGTAATATCCATGGTCACCAAGTCCACGTTCGGAAACAGTTCCTTGTACTTCTCAACGCCCTGTTCGCCATCGGCGGCGGTGGCCACAACCTCGAAGCCCTCGCTGGTCAGGATCTGGCCGATTTGCTTGGTCACAAACATCGAGTCATCGACCACCAAGACACGGTAGGAGCCCCCATCGGCCCGGCGACCGTCGGGTTCTTTCTGATTAATGCTGGGAAAGTCCACTTTGGTCTTCACGTCTTACCTCTCAGGACCGTTCTCGGACAGCGACATTGATTTCAATGCTTCCATGAGGCGTGTCCATAGGAACAATCAAGGCCTCGACTTCCTGGTCGCTGATTTCCATATTTTCTCCTGTGATCAGGGCCGGCGGAGTCAAGTCGAACTTGAACCCCAGCTCGTGCAGCTTGGTCACTGCCTGGGCCGTGATCATGTTGGCCAGCTCGCTGATCGTGGCCTTCACCAGATCGTCGATCTCCGTTAGTTCCTCCATGTTCATCACAGAGGCAATCTTCATGGCGGTCTGCTTGTTCATATCGAAGAGAACTCGTCCTTCCACCTCGCCGGCCAGCCCGACGATGGCAGCGACTCCCATAACGGGCTTCGTGGCAGATTTGAGGAACAGGTTTCCCCGCTTGACGTCTGTCGCCAGAACTTCTGTGAGGACATTGTACGCAGCTTCTACGAATGGATTGATGTACTCAACTCGCATGGTAACTCCTATGGCAGCGACAACGCGCTAGATCTTCTGATACACCGACCAAATCTCGTTGCCCACAGGCTTCCACTCGGGGTGCTCAAGTCTTTCGTTCGTCCCCAGGACAAGAAAACCCCCGGGACGAACCTTCTCCGAGATTTCGGTCATCACCTTCTCCTGATCGGAAGGCTTCAAGAACGAGATCACGTCTCGGACCACCGCCAAATGCACCTCGGCCAACGGGTTAGGATGGTTCAGGTCATGAAATTCAAAAACAATGTGCGCCTTGAGGTCGGACCCGAATTGCAACCCGTTCTTGGACTCGACGGTGAACTCCCTCCAGGACTTTTCCACTTCGCTGTCTTCCAGAATCAGACTGGGCGCCGTGGAGATGTTCAGGAGGTCATTGTCGCTGGCCCAAATCTTGTAGCCCTTTCCCGAAAACGACCTTTCAAACAGAACGGCCAGACTGTACGATTCATAGCCGCGCCCGCAACCTGGATTCCAGACTACCACGGACGAGGCATCAAAGGACAGGATTTTGGCAAGAGATTCAATGGCTTCTGTCGTCCATAGCCGACCGGAATGAGGAGAGTCGAAAGCGTCGAGGAACTCGTCCGCCTCGTCCTTCTGGGTGAGCTGAAAGTCGAGCCCCCGGGCCTTTCGAGATTTTTTCCATTCCACCAAGCGGCTGGAAACCCAGTCACGGTTGAGGGGAGTCATGTGGAACTGTCCAAAGGCCGCCAGGGTCTCCCCGACAAACTTCAAATCAAGCGGGAGCTCAGGCTCACCGGGGGCCGCCGCCTCGACCTCTTCGGCGGCCTGTTCAGGCTTGGCCAGGGGAGCGGCCTCGGGGACATCCTCGGGTTCTCCAAAGATCCTGTCAACGTCAAGGATGATGTAAAGCCTTCCCGCGTTCTCGACCACACCGTTAATGTACTTGATGTTGATATCGCCGAAGATGGGGTGAGGGGGCTGGATGGACTCGGAGGCGAAACCCACCACCTTCTCGATCGTATCCACGACGACTCCCAGGACCAGGGAATCGAGCCGCAGAATGACGATGTTCTCTTGGCTCTCTTTGTCTTTCGTCTCGGCCGGAAGGTTGAACATCGTCCGGAGGTCGATGATGGGGATGATGTCGCCGCGCAGGTTGTCGACACCGCGCACATAGATGGGCGTATTGGGAACCTTGGTGAAGTTCCCGGCCTTCCGGATCTCCTTCACCTTGAGGATGTCGATTCCATAGTCTTTTCCGGCCAAGGTGAAGGAAATCATCTTGAAGTCGACTTTTGTCAGGTGCTCGGTTTCCTTCAGGCCTTTTGCCAGCTCAATATTAGGTGTACTCATGGGGACTTCCTATCGGGTACGGCTTTCCCGGCGTTGCCGTTCGGCCCGCTCGTTTCGCATGCCCAGGTCGAGCAACTGACTCACGTCGATGATCAAGCTGACCTTTCCATCTCCCAGGATAGTCGCACCGGCAATGCCAGGAGAAGCCGTGTAGCGGTCCTTGAGGGGTTTGATGACCACGTCTTCCTCTCCAATGAGGGAATCGACGATCAATCCCATCTTCTTGTCACCGCTGCCCACGACGACGACGTAGTGGTAGCCGCTCACCTCGTCCGAGGGGATACCGAACAGCCGGTTGAGCCGCAACAGGGAAATGACGTCCTTTCGGACATTGAAGACCTCGTAGTTGTCGATGACCTTGATCTCAGACGGTTTGATCCGGTGGCTGTCCACCACTGAAGTGATCGGGATCGCGTAGACTTCGGCTCCCACCCGGACCAGCAGGCCCTGGATGATCGCCAGGGTCAGGGGCAACCGGATGGTGTACTTGGTGCCCTTTCCGCGCTCAGACCAGATGCTCACCGTGCCGTTGAGCTTCTCGACCTGCTTGCGCACCACATCGAGGCCCACGCCTCGTCCGGAGATGTTGGTGATGGACGCGGCGGTCGAGAACCCAGGTTCAAAAATCAGATTGAAGGCTTCCACATCGCTCAGAACTTTGCTGGGATGGATCAGGCCCTTGTCGATGGCCTTCTTCTTCACAGCCTCGACGTCAATTCCGTTGCCGTCATCACCGATCTCGATGATGATCATGTTCCCTTCGTTGCGGGCGGCCATCAGGACCTGACCTTCCTCGGGCTTGCCGGCCTCTCGCCGCCGCTCCGGGGACTCCACGCCATGGTCGATGGCATTGCGAACGCAGTGAATCAGAGGATCCAAGAGGTCTTCGATGACTGACTTGTCGAGCTCAGTGTCCTCTCCCTCAATCACAAGATTGATCTTCTTGTTCAGTGTCTTGGAAAGGTCACGGACCAACCGGGGGAACC
>JAHFSN010000061.1:0-4466 GCA_023265735.1 Spirochaetaceae bacterium
AAGAAATTCTCCACCGTCGTCCAGATCGGAATCGGAGGGTCGGACCTCGGACCCCGGGCCATGGTTCTGGCCCTCGAGAACTGGGTCGTCGCCGAAAAGAAGAAGAAGGCCCTGGAGGCCCGGTTCATCTCCAACGTCGACCCCGACGACGCTTCGGCGGTTCTGGCTTCGGTCAACCTCGAATCGACCCTGTTCGTCCTCGTCTCAAAGTCGGGAACCACCCAGGAAACCCTGGCCAACGAGAACTTCGTCCGGGAGGCCCTGACAAAGGCCGGACTCAAGGCCGACCAGCATTTGGTCGCCGTGACCAGCGAAACCAGTCCGCTGGCCAAGAGTCCCCGGTATCTGGCGAGCTTTTACATCGACGATTACATCGGCGGCCGTTACTCGTCCACCTCGGCGGTGGGCGGTGTCGTGATCAGCCTGGCCTTCGGGGCCGACGTCTTTGCCGAGTTTCTGGCAGGGGCCCATGAAGCCGACCAGGCCGCCCTGGAGAAGGACCCCCTGAAGAACGCGGCCCTCCTCGACGCCCTGATCGGTGTCTGGGAGCGCAACGCCCAGGGGCTTCCCTACACGGCCGTGCTTCCCTACTCCCAGGCCCTCAGCCGGTTCCCGGCCCACCTCCAGCAGCTCGACATGGAGTCGAACGGCAAGAGCGTCAACCGCGCCAACGAGAGGGTGAAGTACTCCACGGGACCGGTGATTTTCGGTGAACCCGGAACCAATGGTCAGCACAGCTTCTATCAGCACCTGCACCAGGGCACCGACATCGTCCCCCTCCAGTTCATCGGTTTCCTCGACAGCCAGGCGGGAAATGACGTGATCAGCGAAGGGTCGACCAGCCAGACCAAGCTGAACGCCAACCTCGCCGCCCAGATTGTGGCCTTCGCCAAGGGATCCAAGAACGAGAATCCGAACAAGAACTTCGTGGGAAACCGTCCCTCGAGCCTCCTGCTGAACAAGAAGCTGACCCCGGCCGCCTTAGGGGCCTTGCTGGCTCACTTCGAGAACAAGGTCCTCTTCCAAGGTCTGATCTGGAATATCAACTCCTTCGATCAGGAGGGAGTCCAGTTGGGCAAGGTGCTCACCAAGGCCGTCTTGGCCAAGGGAGAGATGGACGAGGCGCTCAAGGCCTACGCCCAGCTTCTAGGCGTCTAGGATTTGACCACCGCCCTGAATGGGACGGTGGCTCTTCTGAAACTCCGCGAGGGCCTTCCACGCGGAGTCTTCGTCCTCGAGGTCCGAGGACGCTTCGATCCAGCCCCTCATCCAGGCCACTTCAGCGTCGAGCCGGCCCTTCAGAGCCGCTGGGGCGCGGACCGGCAACGGTTCGCCCTTTCCGAATCCCGGACAGCCCCCGACCGGCGGGACCACGGACCAGCGCTCCTGGACACCGGCCGGGGTCTCTTCGACCTCCCGGGCCAGGGGACTCAGGGTGCAGACCAAGGGTTTGTGGTGGGGGTGGAGGGAACAGAGCCCCCGGTAAGTTGCCTGTGTGAGGTCGTTGACGAGGAAGGGGCATTGGCGGAGGGGTTTGCTCCGGAAGCGGATCCGAGGGCGCCAGACCCACCGGTCCCCGCCCACGGATTCCCTGACGAGGTGCACGCCGCGCCCCCTCAGCTCACCCACCACGGACAGCCCAAGGTAGCCCGCCAGCAGCTCCAGATCTCCGCCGCACAGCCTGACCACCTGGTTTCCGGTACAGCAGTCTCCGCAGAGAGTGCAAGAAAAGCGGAGCCCGCCGGAAGCCGGCGGCACCTGGGGCCCCGGCGGCTTCGGGCTGGCCTCCACCCTGTCTATTTCTTTTGGCCTTGGGCAGCGACCCCGGCGATTTTGGCCTGGATCTTGGCCTGGTCACCGACGTAGTAGTCCTTGACGTACTTGAGGTTCTTATCGAGCTCGATGACCAAGGGAACGGCCGTCGGAATGTTCAGCTCGGCGATGTCGGCGTCGCTGATTCCCTTCAGGTGCTTGACCAGGGAGCGCAGCGAGTTGCCGTGGGCGCCGATGATGATCTTTCGTCCCCCGAGGATCTGGGGAACAATCTCGACGAACCAGTAAGGAAGGACCCGGGCCACACAGTCTTTCAGGCATTCGGTCACCGGAAGTTCCTCGGGGGCCACGTCGGCATAACGAGGGTCCTTAGCGGGGAGCATGGGGCTGTCGGCCGGCAGCGGTGGCGGCGGAACATCGTAACTTCGGCGCCACTGCTTGAACTGCACCTCGCCGTATTTGGCCAGGGTGTCGGCCTTGTCCAGCCCTTGGAGGGCCCCGTAGTGACGTTCGTTGAGCCTCCAGGTCTTCTTCACGGGGATCCAGAGGAGATCCATCTTGTCGAGAACAGTGTTCAGGGTCTTGTTGGCCCGACGCAGCACTGAAGTGTAGGCCAAGTCAAAGACGTACCCTTCCTTCTTCAGAACTTCGCCGGCCTCGACGGCTTCCTGGATGCCCGAGGGAGCCAAGTCGACGTCAACCCAACCCGTGAACTGATTCTTGAGATTCCACTCGCTCTCGCCGTGGCGGATCAGAACGATCTTGTACATTCGCGTTCTCCTTGAAAAATGTCGAACTAATTTTATCGGTATGAGGAGGGAGATTCAACTGCCTTCAGGAGGGCCTCGGCCACCTGCCGGTCGGAATCCGAGAGATCCAGGTTCCTCAGCTGATCGGGGGCCACCCATCGGATTTCCTGGTGTTCGGTGAGCCGGAAGTCCCGGCCCAAGAGGGTCGTTTGCCAGGCTTCGAGCCGGTACGTCTTGGCTCCGTTCCGGAACGACCCCTCAAAGAGTCTTCGACCCACGGCCACGGGGATGGAGAGCTCCTCGGCAAATTCCCTGGCCAAAGCCTGCTCGGCCGTCTCGCCCGGTTCCAGTTTGCCCCCGGGAAATTCCCACTTGCCCCCCTGGCTGCCACCGGGGTTGCGACGGGCCACCAAGAAGTGGCCCCCCTCCATGACGACGCCACAAAGGCTGAGGCGCGGGTTCACAAGAAAAGCACCGCCGGCGAAAAGAAGTGGATGATGCCGAACGTGATCGAGAGGACCCCCACAATGATCTTGTTGCTGACCAGGAAGTCCTCAAACTTGGCGGCCGTGGACTCCTCCTTGCGGTAGTACTCCAGGACAAGGATGGTTCCGGCCAGGAGCGCGGTGACCGACGGAAAGAGGTCGCCCAGAAAGATCTGGTCGCCGGGAAGGACAAAGATGAGGCCGAGGAAGCCGCTCAGAAACGTCAGAATTCCGAGAAGCCCCCGGACGAGGCGGTTTTCAAAGGGGAGAAACCACGAGTCCCAGTGGCCTAGGGACCGCTTCAGGCCTCCGCGGGCCAGGACGAGACCAGAGAGGGCATTGAAGAAGACCAGCAGGAAATAGATCTGGACCATGGTACCTCCGACTATAGCGGCCCTAGACCCGCCATGCAAGCCGCGGCCCGTTGGGCGAGGGCCTCGGGGATGCGGTCGGCCGTGAACCACCCATGCTTCTGGGCAAGATCCCGGCCCGCGAGGCCGTGGAGGGCCACGGCCGCCGAGGCCGCGTCCAATCCCGAGAGACCCATGGCCAGCAGGGCCCCCACCACGCCGGATAGACAGTCCCCGCTGCCCCCGGTGCCCAGGGCAGGGTTCGGCCCATCCCATACCCGGCCGCGGTCGGCGTCCACGACCCACGTGACCGCGCCTTTGAGGACCACGACAACGCCGCGGGAGCGGGCCAGTTCCCGGGCAGCGGCTACCGAGGGTTCTCCGGCTCCCAGGCGACGAAATTCCCCGGGATGGGGGGTGATCACCACCGGGGCCTTCCGGGGGGGCCGGGGCTCCGAGTTCCAGACCGCCAGGGCATCGGCGTCGATGACAAGGGGAAGTTCTGTGGACCAGAGGCCCGCAAACAGCTCGGCCCTGTCCCCGTCTCCCCAGCCGGGACCGACGACCAAAGCGTCGTAACGGGAGACCCGCGACAGCGTCTCCGACGCCGACCTCACCTGAAACGCGTTCACCTGGGGCGCCACCAGCGAGAGCACCTGGTCGTCGACCCCGAGACTGACGAGCCCCGCCCCGGCAGCTGCCGCGGATCGGGCCGCCAGGACGATGGCGCCCGTCATTCCCGCGGCTCCCCCGAAGAGGGCCACGTGTCCGCGCCTGCCCTTGTAGGCGCTCTGGGGAACCCGGGGGACGAGGTCCGCCAGGTCATCTTCAATAACAAGCTCGGCCGAATGGGCGGCCGGATGCGGGAAACCCAGGGGAACCGCGGTGAGGTGCCCACAGACCTCCCTTCCGGAGGGGAAGAAACAGAAGTCCTTCATCCAGCCCGGGCTGAGGGTCCACGTGGCCCGGAGGACGGGATCGTCAGGGGTCCAGCCGGCCCAGAGTCCGCTGGGGACGTCCACGGCCAAGCAGGGTTTGCCGACTTCGGCCCGAAGGGTCTCGAGCTGAGACAGAACCCGGGCCCGGTCGGCCCGCACAGGCTCCGAGAG
>JAHFSN010000061.1:4476-8604 GCA_023265735.1 Spirochaetaceae bacterium
TCGCAGGGCCTTCTGGGCCGCCTCGTCGGGCCAAGTCAGGATGGGAATCCCGAGGGCCCGGATCAGCCGGTCTTGCCATCGGCACGATGGTGACGAGGGAGGAAAAACGGTGACCACCCGGACTTCGGCCGTGCCCCGCAGGTGGGCCTGACGGGCCATGACGAGGCCGTCTCCTCCGTTGTTTCCGGACCCCACGAGGTAGGCCACGGGTCCCCGGAGCTCTTCTCGCGCCAGGAGAGACTCCAGGGACTCCTGGAGGCGAATTCCAGCTTCTTCCATCAGGAGCAGGGCTGGGTACCCGAACTCCTCCTCGGCCCGGCGGTCGGCCTCCAGGGCGGACCGACTAGAAACCAGCCTGACCATTGGTCCCCAGAAGCTTGTCGCTCCGCCACCAGGCAATCTCGGCTCCGTTGCCGTTGCTCAGAAAGCCGACGAGGATGCCCGTGCGGGTCACGGCGAACTGGGCAAAGGCCGCGTCGGCGCCCCGAAGCTCAATATTCCGCTCCAGGGCCGTGGAGCCGTCGGACCGGCAGACCAGGAACCGCTGACTTCCGGCCTCGGGTGAGCTGACGAAAAAATCGAGGCCCCCCTCACTGGAACCGACAAAGTCGAAGGGCCTGTCGCCCAGGGGTTCGCTGGTCTCCCCCTTGGCCTTCTGTCGCTTCAAGACGGGCAGGGCGTAGGACTTCCGGTAGCTGTGGTTCTCCAGATCGTAGGTCCACACCCGGCTCTGGGAAAGCTGGATGCCCGAGGCGGTTTTCGTCGTCACATCCTGGGTCGCCTGGAAGTAGTCCACCTTCACCCGAAGCATCCGCTGCCGCCAGTCGGGACGCACGGCCTGGAGCTGGGGCATGAGGGCCTTTGCCGCCGAGCCCTCGGGAAGCGGCAGGGCATCGTAGGGAAGCACCGCCTTGTTGACGGAGGCCCCTAGCCGGTCGTACCACCAGATGGCCCACCCTCGTCCCGTCCGGGAGATCACGACAAGTTCCCCCGAAGCGGTCACCGTCAGGCTCTCCAGACTGGGAAAGGGCTTTCCGCCAATTCCTTCCTGACCCAGAAAGTCCAGGAATTTCCCATCGTGGCCAAACCTCAGGATTCGGCTCTGGAGCACGACCTGGAGGTCGGGATCGTAGGCCCGGCGCTCCGCGGGAACTCTGTCCTCGACGTAAAGCTGATTCTGGTCCGTCAGTCCGATCTCCCCCACCTCGTTGAAGGAATAGGCAAAGGCCCGCCGATTCTTCACCTGATCCGTACTGCCGGCGCCGGTGGCGGAACCGCCCAGGGACGGCTGGAGGTTGGAATCGGGGTTGTAGAACAGGGTAAGAAGGTCTCCGTAGCTGGAGAACTCCATGACCTTCCGGGCGTTCCCGTCGGAAACCAACACCAAGCCGTTGAAGAACAGAAATCTGTCGCGTTCGGGGGTGCTCTGGTCGGTCCGCTGGAAAAGGTCAATCTGATCCTCGAGGGCACCCAGCTCCAAGGAGAACAGAGTCTCCTTGGCCATCAGCTGGGGGGTGCCCGGTGCGCAGGAAATCAAGACCAGAACCAGAATTCCGGTCAGTCCGACCAAGGGCCAAAATCTCATGAAGCGAGGATACCAGGACCCCGAAGGCGGGTCAATCGACGCCTCCTGGCTTGCCTTGACCGGAGGGGGGTCTTCCTTTACATTGGTCCCATGAACCTCCTGAACCTCTTTTTCGGATCGAAACTGGAACGCGATCTGAAACAGCTCCTCCCGATTCTGCACCTGATCAACGCCAAGGAGTCCTGGGCCGTGGGCCTCAAGGCGGAGGAGTTTCCGGTTCTCACCCAGTCCTTCCGGGACCGGTTCCGCAAGGGCGAAACCCTCGACGAACTGCTTCCGGAAGCCTTCGCGCTGGCTCGGGAAGCAGCTCGCAGGGCCCTGGGAGAACGCCCCTACGACGTTCAGCTCCTGGGCGGCATCGTCCTGCACCAGGGCAAGATCTCGGAGATGAAGACCGGCGAAGGCAAGACGCTGTCGTCGGTGGCTGCGGCCTACTTGAATTCGCTCCCCGGTTTGGGTGTCCACATGGTCACGGTAAACGATTACCTGGCCGAGCGCGACGCCAAATGGATGAAGCCGGTTTACGACTATCTGGGTGTTTCTGTGGGCTGGATTCTCTCGGCCATGGACCCTGAATCTCGCCAGCCCCACTACCAGGCCGACATTACCTACGCCACCAACAATGAACTGGGTTTCGATTACCTCAGGGACAACATGCGCTGGGATCTCTCGAAGAAGGTGCAGCGCATTCCCAACTACGCCATCATCGACGAAATCGACTCCATCCTCATCGACGAGAGCCGGACGCCCCTCATCATTTCCGGAGCCGTGGAAGACGACACCGCCAAGAACTTTCAGGCGGTGGACCCCTTGGTGGACTTTTTGCAGGAGTGCGAGAAGGACCCCAAGACCAAGGATTATCCCGACCCGGAACAGGGTCAGGAACTGAAGGGCGACTACAAGCTCGACGAAAAAGGCAAGCGCATCATGTTCACCGACGCGGGGATGAACAAGATCGAAACCCTGCTTCAGCAGCGCAAGCTCATCTCGGGCAGCCTCTTCGCCAGCGAAAACTTCGAGTTCGTCCACTACTTCACCCAGGTGCTCCGGGCCCACAAACTCTTCCACCGCGAGGTGGATTACGTGGTCCAGGAGGACAAGGTCGAGATCGTCGACGAGTTCACGGGACGCATCCTCCACGGGCGGCGGTATTCCGAAGGACTGCACCAGGCCATCGAGGCCAAGGAAAAGATCCGGGTCGCCGACCACAACAAGACCGTGGCGACCATCACGTTCCAGAACTACTTCCGGCTCTACAAGAAGCTCTCGGGCATGACGGGAACGGCCGATACCGAGGCCAAGGAATTCAACAAGATCTACAACCTCGACGTCGTGGTGATTCCGACGAACCGGCCGGTTTCCCGCGAAGATGAAGACGACATCATCTACTTCAACGAAGAGTTCAAGTTCGCCGCCATCACCGACGAGATCGTCAAGGCCCAGAAAAAGGGACAACCCGTCCTGGTCGGTACCGTCAGTATCGAGAAGAGCGAGAAGCTTTCGGCCTTCCTCACCCGCAAGGGCGTCCGCCACGAAGTCCTCAACGCCAAGAACCACGCCCGGGAGGCGCTCATCATCGCCGAAGCCGGCGCCGAGGGTTCGGTGACCATCGCCACCAACATGGCCGGCCGCGGTACGGACATCAAGCTGGGAGGGAATCCCGAGTTCCGGGCCCGCCGCAAGGCCGGTACCGAGGCCGAGCCCGAAGTCTACCAGCAGATCCTGGCCAAGGAGATCGAATCCACCCGCAGGGACTACGAGAAGGTGAGGGAGCTCGGGGGACTGCTGGTCATCGGCACCGAACGGCACGAAAGCCGCCGTATCGACAACCAGTTGCGGGGTCGGTCGGGACGACAGGGCGACCCGGGCCGGTCGCTCTTCTTCGTCAGCCTCGACGACCAGCTGATGCGGCTGTTTGCCAACGACAACGTGCGCAACATGATGGGCCGCCTGGGGATGGCGGGCGGTGAGCCGCTGAACCACCCGTGGCTGACCAAGAGTCTCGAGAACGCCCAGAAGAAGGTTGAGGATCGCAACTTTGAGATTCGCAAGCACCTCCTCGACTACGACGACGTGCTCTCAGCCCAGCGAGCCTTCATCTACGAGCAGCGCGACGCCATCCTGGTTGACGATGACCTGAAGGGACGCGTTCTCCACGCGGGCGGGGAACTGCTGGAAGATCTCTTGGAGCCCTACCACAAGGCCGACGTCATGGCTGAGTTCCTGAACGAGGCCCTCGAGCAACTGAAGGACGCATTCTTCTATGTTCCCGCCGAAGAGGAAGTTGAGGAACTGGCCAGGCTATCGCCCACGGCCTTTCGGCAACGGGTTTACGAGTACCTGGAGAACGACCTCGCCGGCAAGGAACGAGACGTCGGCCACGATCCCCTGAACTTCTTCATCCGGGCCGAGTACCTCAGGCGGATCGATACCCTCTGGCAGGAGCACCTGGAGAGCATGGAAGAGCTGCGCGACGCCGTGTATCTGCGGTCGTACGCCCAGAAAAACCCGCTTCTCGAATACAAGGTGGAAGGCTTCGAGCA
>JAHFSN010000062.1 GCA_023265735.1 Spirochaetaceae bacterium
CTGAACTACGCCCGGGAGTTTGGCACCGACCGCCCCGACACCGTGGACTGGAAGTGGCCCTGGTAGGCGCAAAAAGGGATTTATGAAATTCCCTAGCAATATTCTCATGAATATTGCCTTGGTCGGAGAAACCTGCTACGGTCACGAGACGTAGCAGGAACCGACAGGGAGGCCGTCATGGAGAACAGAAGTTGGGGTCGCAGGTTCGGTGAAGTCTTCCGGCTCGATACCGATGTCGACCGGGAGGGGACGACCACCACGATACGGGAGAGCGTGGCCTTCAGGGGGACGAACCTCTGGGCGCTCATACTGGCCATCCTGGTGGCCAGTATCGGTCTGAACGTCAACTCCACGGCCGTCATCATTGGCGCCATGCTGATTAGCCCCCTCATGGGACCGATCACGGGGGCGGGCCTCGCCCTGGGAATCTATGACGTCGGTCTTCTGAGAAGGTCTCTCGCCAACCTGGCCCTGATGACGGTGATCAGCCTGGGCGTTTCCACGGCGTACTTCTGGATCTCGCCCCTCGGGGCCACGACGAGCGAGCTTTTGGCACGGACAACGCCCACGTTCTATGACGTCCTTATCGCCCTTTTAGGGGGATCAGCTCTGATGGTAGGGGTCTCCCGAAAGAACCGGAGCAGCAATATCTTGGCGGGTGTCGCCATCGCTACGGCGCTTATGCCCCCCCTCTGCACCGCGGGCTACGGGCTTGCGTCACATAACGTCTCGATCTTTGCCGGAGCCTTCTACCTCTACCTCATCAACAGTGTCTTCATCGGTCTCGCCACGTATCTTTTTAGCAAGGCGTTGAAACTCCGAGTCTTCACCCAGAACCAGGACAACGAGCGGCGGATCAAGAGGCTCCACGTTGCCCTGACCGCGGTGGCCATCGTCGTTTTTATCACCCCCAGCATTTTCGTCGCCTACGATGTTGTGCGGGAGAGCACCTGGAGAGCCAATTTGGCGAACTACCAGAAGGCGAACTTCACCTTCCCGGAAAGCCAGGTTCTCAACACCCAGGTGACGGGTCAGGGAAATCACCGGGTCCTGGAGGTTGCGCTGGCTGGCGCCCCCCTTTCCCAGGACTTGCGGGATCACCTGAACCAGCTGCTCCCCCAGTACGGACTCGACGGATTGTCCCTCAGATTTGTCCAGGGCACCACGGAGGCTCCTTCGCCGAAATCCTCGGTGGAGTCGCTCGTCCCCCAGGTCACTTGGCATGGGGCGACCTCCTGACCCAGCCGGTTGGTGCTTTGGGGGTCCAGCGCTCCCCCGTAGCGTTTGCCCGGTGGACGGTTGACGTGCCCGCCGCCGAGAAGGAGCGTCTTCGGGTCTTCCTCAAGCTTCGTCTGGGAATTCCCGATTTGGAGCTTGTCCACGAGACCCTTTCAAAGCCTTGAAGCTCTCTCCTAATAATCTAAGAATGCGAATCATATTTTTAATAAATTATTGTTGAACATTCTAATATTCCATCGTACACTCTCCCTGCAAGGGGGATCCTATGGCGCCAAGGATCGGACTGTTTGGATTCGGAAAGGCGGGAAGGGCCGTGGCAACCATTCTCCTCAACAGCAAGGAAACCCGCCTCGAGTGGGTTGTCCGGCGGAGTCACAGGATGGAACACAGGTCCGTGCCGGAGTATCTGGGAATCGATTCGGACGAACCGGGGACGATCATCTCGGTGGAAGCCGAGGAGTACAGACAGCTCTTTCAAAGGCGGCCCGTCGATATCGTGGTGGATTTCTCCTCGGAGGAAGGGCTGGGCGAGTACCTGCCTATGGTCCGTGAGGGAGGGATTCCCGTGGTTTCGGCCATCTCCCACTATTCTGCCGAGGCCATCGGCCAGTTGGTTGACCTGTCGCGGTCGGTACCCCTCTTGTGGTCGCCCAACATCACCCTTGGGGTCAACTTTCTCCTCCGGGCCTCACGCATTCTCCGCAAAATCGCGCCCTGGGCCGATGTCGAAGTCGTCGAAGAGCACTTCCGGGAAAAACGTGAGGTATCCGGAACGGCGAAGAGGCTCGCCGAGGCCGTCGATTATCCCGTGGAGCAGATCAAGTCCATCCGAGCCGGAGGGATCATTGGCAAACACGAAGTGCTGTTTGGGTTTCCCTTTCAGACCGTGAGGCTTATCCACGAATCCATCAGCCGGGAGGCCTTTGGAAACGGCGCCCTCTTCGCTGTCAAACACCTCCTCGGAAAGCCTGCGGGTCTCTATTCCATGGAGGATCTTCTGGAGCCCTGGTTTGCGACTTCGGAGAGCGTCGGATGAAATTCCTGGTGGCGGTCCTTCTCGTCTGGGTGTCTGGGGTGGCCCAGGCCCAGACAGACGATTTCGAATCCCAGCGCCAAGCTCTCCTCTCCCACGGCGACCTCAAGACGTTGGCGTCCGGGAACGAGGAAGTCTTTTTGGCAGATTCGGTTCCCAAGGGCACCTATGAGAATCTCGCCAACGGCCAGGCCGGCGTGGGAACTTACGAGATCGACTGCCTCCCGGTCCAGATTGAAACAGAAGGGGGAGAGTGGTCCCAGGTGCTCGCCTTCTGCCTCGACGAGACGGGTTTCGGTTACCGAAAGGATCAGCCCGTGGTCCTCCTGGCTCCCCGAACCTTGGCCCTCGGTGAAAAACCGTTACTTCGAGTCTTGGCGACCCCAGTGTGGGCAAAGTCTCCTCTTTCCCTCGGGCTGTCGAACCCCCAAGAGAATTTGACCAGGGTCCCGGTGCTTCGCGTACTGGCTAGCGTTTCCCATTCCTCATGGGACTAGTCCCGAAGGCCCGATTTCGAACCATTACCTCTCCAGGACCTGGCCGATGCGTGAACACCTGCTGGAGATGAAGGATCTCCGGGCCGCTGGGCCCAGTGGCAACAATCGCTCTCATGAAGGCTCCTTGACTATTTCCAGATTCGATTCTTTCTATTGGCTCCCCACCATGACGGGAGGAGCCGTGGGAAGGGGACTGCCCTCCAAGGGCTCTACGGTCAAAAAGAACTCGTGGAATCCGAGAAAGCCCGAGGGAATGGTGAGCGAGAGGGACCCATAACCGTCGGCGTTCACCGAAAACAAACCGGCGCTTCGCACCTCGGTTCCTTTCTTCAGCCAAAGCTGATACTGGCCACGGGGAGGCTTGGGCAGGTCGCGCACCGCAAGAATCCCGTGATTGTCGTCAGGGTCCAGGACTATGGTTCCAAAAGCCTTGGGAGCCAGCGGGCCGCCAGACATCATGACCACCTGGAGGCCGGATTTCATGGGCGCCGGCTTGGAGAGCAGCCACTGAGTGAGGTTCCCTCCTGCTAGAATCAAGATGGCCGCCGCCGCCAGCCCTCCCCAGGCCCGACCGGGAAACCGTGACCGTCGCGGTGACCCTGCCACGGCGTCCATAAGGCGACCTTCGAGACTGGGTGGCGGCTCACGAAGTGGCACCGCCAAATTGAGTTCGTCGCCCAAAGGACTCTCCCACCAAGAGTTCTTCATCCCAGACCTCTCTTTCGAAGCCCGAGCAGGGCCTCCCGAATCCGCGACTTCACCGTCCCCAAGGGCTCGCCCAAGGCGAGGGAAATCTCCCTATGGCTTAACCCCTGATAGTAGGACATGGCCAGCACCTTCCTTTGGGCAACGGGCAGCCGCGCGAGCCGACTTCTGACGCCATCAACGGTAACGGCATCTTCGAAGACATCCTCGGGACCCGGATGGGACGAAACCAAATCCTCAGGAAGGGAATGGTTGATCTGGTGCTGCCGCAAGAGATCAATGGAGCGGTTTCTGGCGATCCGAAGCACCCAGGTGAGCACCGCAGCCTTGGCGGACCTGAACATTCTCGCCTTGGACCACACCCGGAGGAAGACATCTTGGGTGGCCTCTTCTGCAAGCGCCGAGTCGCGAAGGATGTGAACGGCGAGGCCGAAAACCCTGGCCCCATGGCGGCGGTAGAGCAGGCGAAGGGCTTCCGGGTCGCCTTCGGAAATGCGAACCATGAGGGTCTCATCGCTTTCACTCAGGGGCATCGTGAAAAGATACCCTACCGATTCACATACTCGTCAATCTTCTCCAGGAGTTCTTTGGCGTTCTTGTTGCCGGCTTTTTGGAGAATGACGTACTGCTGCACGGCCTTCGTCAGGTCGCCGGACTGAAGGTAGGCCTCACCATAGTACTCCCGGGCTTCGGGGAAGTTGGGCTTGAGGGACAGCGCTTTGTCATAGTAGCCAAAGGCCTCGGCGACTCTCCCCAGCTTCCGGGTGCAATACCCCAGCATGTTGTATGCCTCGGCGTAATTGGCATTCAGGGCGATGGCCTTTTTAAAGTCCTGGATCGCCTCATCGTATTTGTCGGATTGAGAGAGCCGATACCCGGCGTTGTACCAGTCGGCTGCTGTTGTGGGGTTCGACGAGACGGTGGCTCCCCCCGATGAGGAAGAGGAACCGCCCGACGAGGTTCCCACCGAATAGACTTGGGTCCAGACGGCGATGCTCAGGACCGAAACAAGAACAAGTGCTTTCATGATTGTCTCCTGCGGATCTTTACGTCAGAGAGGAGCCATCGGATGGAAAATCTTTGCCCCTCGTCCTAGGGACGAGGCCTCGTCACTTCATCTTTTCCAGGTAGAACTCAACCCGTCGGTTCTTCCAGCGGTTCTCGAGGTCGGAGTTGGGGACCAGAGGATTCAGAGCCCCATTGCCCACGACGGTGAACCGCGGCTCGTCCACACCCAAGAGAACCAGGGCCGTTTCGACTTCCTTGGCCCGAGCCAGGGAGAGCGGGATCAGCTGCTGGGTCTGCTCCTTCTCGGCGTTCTTCGGATCGCCGGAGAACTCGCTGACGGCGTACCCTTCGAGCCGGATCTTGTAGCCGGGAAGCCTATTGAGCACCGACGCTAGACGCCGGAGGACGAAGAGGTTCTTGGTGAGGAGAGGCTGGGGCACGTCGAAGACGTTGTAGCTGTAGCCCGCGAATTGGATGGAACTGATGACGATGCGGTAGCGGCCATCGGGCAATCGGTCGACTAAGATATCGACGGTGACCCGGTCCGTCTTCTTGGCGGTCCGGCCGGCGGTGTCCTCCACCTCGAAGGCCACCTGGTACTGTTCACCCGACTCCACATTGTCCCCGGAGTCCGACTTGCCGTCCCAGATGACCTGGGCCGGCGGAACGCCCGAACCCGCAAACTGGCGGAAGGGTTTGCCCCGGGGATCGAGGAAGGAGAGCCTCCATTTGGCCAGGGGAGAGGCCCCGGCCTGGGCCTTCAGATCCACGCTCAGGGTCTGGGGACCGTCGACATTTTCGGGGGCAAACACCAGCGACGACAGATGGAGGTCGGCTTGCGGCGCGGTGTCATCGAGGGCCTTGGAGTCGACGGTGAGGTCGGTGGAGGCCCGCGAGACGGTTCCGTTGGCGTAGGTGACCTCGAGGGTGAGGCGGTAGCGGCCGTCGGGCACGGGGTTGCCATCGGGACCCAGCCCCGTCCAGTCCCAGAAGGTGAGGATGGCGTCGGCCTGCTTGGAAGCCACCTTGGTCCCACTCGGTTCTCTCACCGTCAAGACGGTTTTTTCAATGGAGTCGACCACGTTGAACACCGGCGTGATCCGGACCGTGCCCGCGGGCCCGCGGTTGGGGACCACCACGTTCCGCGAGAGGTCGAGGCCCACCCCCATGGAGCGGCTGTCCTTCCGGACCGTCAGGGACGCCGACCCGGGGATACCGGCTTGGTTGCGGCCCGTGGCCTTGAGGATCAGGGGGCCGTCGGGGAAGGGTTTCCCCGCCTCGTCCATTCCTTGAAACTCCAGGGTGGCGTCGCCGGTGTCCCCCAGGGGATAGCTGCGGAGAACCTGCCCCTTGGGGCTCAGGACGTCGAGGTTCCAGTTCACCCCCTTGGCCGCCTTGAGGTTGACGGTAATGCCGGCCCGACCCGAACCGCCGAAGACCAGGGCCGACGCCGAAAGGGTGGCCCGCGGCGGCTCCAGGAGCAGCCGGAAACTCAGGGGCGCCGAGGCGGCCGTGTTGCCGTTGTCATAGTTGGCACTGAGGACCGCCAGGTAGTTCCCCTCGGGAAGGTTGATGCCAGCGTTGTTCTTGCCGTCGAAGGGGATTTGGGCGGGGACAGAGCCCTCGTCGCCGGCCACCCAGAGGGCCACGTCGGGGTGGTTGGGTTCGGAGACGACAAGTTTCCAGTCGGTGAGGCCGATGGACGAGCCCACGTCGGGGCGGAAGGTGATGACGGTGGGGGCTCCGTCGGCCTTGGGCGAGAAGAAGGGCACGTCGGAGGTCAGGTTCACGACCCCCATCCGATCGCTGACGACGATGGGGCCGGCAAAGTCCCGGCTGGCGGTGGCCCCGACGCGGTTGGTACCCACGAGGGTGTACGAGTACGACCCATCGGGAACCACCTGGCCGCTGTCGTCCCTGCCGTCCCACGAGAACGCCGGGGGGGACACGTCCTCGGTGCCCAGCTCCTTCGGATTGGACCACACCAGCCTTCGGACCACCTTACCCGAGGCGTCGGCGAACCGGCCCTCCCACCGGGATTCGCGGCTGCCCGTCTGGGCCACGGCCACCGTAGGCCGCTTCCCTCCTGGCGAGAAAATGGTAGGGGTCACCTTGATATCGCCGATGACGATGCGTGCGTTTCGAACCGTCGCGTTGAAGGGAGGGGTCTGGGCCCGTTGGCCGGCGCTGTCGACCACGGCCACTTGATAGGTGTACTGACCGTCGGGGACCAACTGCCCGTTGCGGGAGTCTCCGGCAATCCGGAAGGTACCGTCCCAAACCAGCTGGGCGGGAATCTCCACTTGGGGAAGGGGCCCCACGTTGAGGAGGTTGCCCAGAAAGTCCCGGGTTTTTGGCTGCTTTCCCGAGTCCTCAAACACCAGATGGCCCGACGAGTCAAAGACCGAGAAGGTCCAGGCCTGGAGGGCCCGCCCCCGGGACGCGGCGGCCAGTTCGGCAAACGGGACCACCAGGGCCTTGAGGGTGGCGTCGGGGTTTCCCGGCGCCAGGTACTGGCGAGGTCGATCCGCGAGCTTGAGGGAGGGCGGCGTCTCGGCCTGGCCGTTGGCCCAAACTCCCGCGGCAGGCAGGAGGAGGAGGAATTCCAGAGCCAGTCCCACAGAGAACCCGGACGTCCGTCTCCGATGTTTCTTCACCATTGTTCTATTAGGGTATTTCGATTATGGTAATTAATCAATTGACGTGCCCTTTTAAGGATGCATCGTGGCTGTATCGCTCTCTGTGAAACAGAAGCTCCTCGTCACCCTCTGGCTCGTGACGTTCCTCCTGGCCTCCCTGTTTGGGATCATGGCGTTCTTTTGGTTCGCCCGCCAGGAGACCGACCGCATCGACAGTTTTCTTTCCCGCGAGATCCACGACACCCAGACCACCCTCGAGACCTTCTTTTCGGTGAACGCCGGCGAGGGAGGATTCTATGATTCGGTGGAAAACACCGACTTTCGGATCTTCCTGGACCGGCTCCTGCGCCAGCAAGCCAACCGGCAGCTTCCGTACAAGACCACCCTGGGCATCTTCGACACCGAAGGCCGCCGCATCCAGATCTCCAACTTGGCCATGAACCTCGACGACCTGAAGCCCGAACCGAACCGGGACTTCCAGATCCTCGAGTCCGAAGGGGACAAGATCTTCCGGGCGGCGGTGGTTCCCTTGAGGCACAACGGAGACGTGCTGGGAGACGTGAGGCTGGCCTGCAGTCTCCCCAACCTCAATGAAGCTTGGCGCGGCATCGTCCTCAACCTGGTCCTGTTGCTGGGACTCGTTTTCCTCTCCTTCGGCACCGTCGGGAGTTTCCTCATCCATTGGGCCCTTCGCCCCATCCGGCGCATGAGCGAGTCGGCCCTGCAAATCTCGGAAACCCACCTCAATCGAAGGCTCTCGGTTCCCCGGGGCACCGACGAGGTGGCCCAGATGGCGGCCACCCTCAACCGCCTTCTCGAAAAGCTCGAGACGGACTTCGAGTTCGAGGAGATTCTGGTGGGCCAGCTCAGCCATGAACTGCGGACTCCCCTGACCATCCTGCGGACCAGAAATGAGCTCTCCCTGGAAAACATGGACCGACCCCTGACCGAGATGCAGCGGGTCCTCGAAGACAATCTGGCCGACATCGACAACATCGTCTCTCTGCTCAGCACCCTGCTGACCCTGGCGCGCCTTTCGGGGTCCGTGGACCCGGACCGGTTCCTGGTCTGCGACTTGGTCAACATCCTTCAGGAACTCCTGGAGGAACTTTCTCTGCTCTGGCAGGAAAAGAGGCTGACCGTTGAGATTCACTTCCCCGACCGGGAGCTGTGGCCCTGTGAAGTTCGAGGCGACCCGACGCTGCTGCGCCAGGTGTTCACCAACCTGCTCACCAACGCCTACAAGTTCACGCCCGCCGAAGGCCAGCTGCGAATCCGCCTCGAGGCTTCGGGTTCCCGAACCCAGCCAACCTGGACCCTCCTCTTCTGGAATTCCGGCCCTCCCATTCCCGAGGAATCCCTCGAGATGATCTTTAAAAGGTTCTACCGAGTGGAGGTGGCCCGGTCCGAAACGGCGCCCGGCGACGAGCCTCCCAAGGGGTTCGGCCTGGGCCTGAGCATCGCTAAG
>JAHFSN010000063.1 GCA_023265735.1 Spirochaetaceae bacterium
GCCGGGAACCCAAAATCCGCCTGGACCAGTTTCACCTCTCCGATGGCTCCCGTGGACCACCACTGCCGGGCCTGGACCAGGGCGGGGAGGTGGTAGGTCCAGAGCGCCTCCATCAAGAAAGTTCCATTCTCTTCGGCCGCTTCGAAGAGCTGTGCCGCCAGAGACGCGTTCAGGGTGAGGGGCTTCTCGCACAGGACGGCTTTGCCGTGTCGAAGGCAAGCGAGGGTGTCCTCGAAATGGAGGGTGTGGGGCGTGGCCACGTAGACGGCTTCGACCTCGGGGTCCCGGGCCAATTCTCCGTAGCTTCCGTAGGCCTTGGGGATGCCGTGGGCCGACGCGAACGCCCGGGCAGTCTCCACGGTGCGGCTTCCGCAGGCGACGGCGTGTCCCGTTCTCGAAGCGTGGAGGTCACTCACAAACCGTTTGGCGATTTCCCCGGTGGCGAGAATTCCCCATTTGAGGGGTTCGACCTGACTAGAGGGGTTCGGGTCTCGAGAGGGCGTAGCCTTGGGCATAGTCAATCCCTATTTTCCGAAGGGTCTCGAGGACGCTTTCGGTGGCGGCAAATTCCGCAATGGTCTTCAGCCCCATGACGCGGCTGATCTTCAGAATTCCTTCTACCATCGCGAAATTGACCGCGTCGGTGTCGATATTCTTCACGAAGACCCCGTCGATCTTCAAGTAGTCGACCGGTAGGTTCCTCAGGTAGGCGAAGGACGAGAAGCCGCTGCCGAAGTCGTCGAGGGCGAACGACGAACCGATCGCCTTCAGGTCTTGGATGAGTTCCAGGGCCCGTCCCAGGTTGGCGATGGTCGCCGTCTCGGTGATTTCAAAGCATACATCCTGGGGGTCGACGCCCGATTTCTTGAATTCGTGTTTGATGAACGACACGAGGTTGGTGTCGGCGATGGACTCCCCCGAAAGGTTAATGCACATCACCGGCCTGTCCGTTCCCGGCCCCACCAGGGCGGGGTAGCGTTCGATGGCCGTCTTGATCACCCAGCGGTCGATCTGCGGCATGAGGTTGTACCGCTCGGCGGCGGGGATGAAGTCCGACGGCGGAATGATGCCGCCCCCATCGCCCAGGAGGCGAAGAAGCACCTCAAACTTGGGCCGGAGTCCCGAATTCGGACTCAACGGCTCGATCGACTGCCGGTAGAGGACAAATCGATCGTTTTCCAGGGCCTTGTTGAGGTGGGCGATCCAAGTCATCTCGCCCCGTCTCTTTTGGAACGCGTCCTCTTCCCGGGAATACAACCGGATCCGGTTTCCTCCCTCCTCCTTGGCCAGGTAACAGGCGTCGTCGGCCGCCGCCAAGACGGTTTTGACGTCTTCGAACCCCGGGTCGAGGTTCACGAGCCCCATGCTGGCCTTGACTTTGAACGACGTTTGTTGCCAGAGGAACTCGTGGCTGTTGAGCTTGTGCTTGACCATCCAGGCCTTCTCGAGGGCCTCCTCGGCGGTGCAGTTCTCGAAGATGATCCCGAATTCGTCCCCCCCGAGTCGCGCCACCGAAGTGAGATTCTGGTCTTGAAGCTGCCGAAGCAAATCGGCGGCCTGCCGCAGAAGCTCGTCGCCGGCCAGGTGCCCCGAGGTGTCGTTGACCAGCTTGAACTGGTCGAGGTCAAGGTAGAGCATGGCGCACGGAGTCCCGGCGGTCACCTTCTTCATGTAGACCTCGGTGAGCAGGGCCGTAAACTCCTTCCGGTTGGCCAATCCCGTGAGGGAATCGTGCTTGGCCTGGAACTCCAGCCGTTCGGAAAGGCGTCGCATCGAGGACACGTCCCGGAGGGTCAGAACCCAGCCCACGGGCATCCTGTCAAATTTCACGCGGCTGAGGCTTCCCTCCACGTGGTGAATGGTCCCTTCGGCCGTTTGAAGCAGGCTTTGGCGGAAATACGTCGTGGTCTCCCGGGCGTCCTCGCCCAGAAAGAGCGGCAGGGGGATCAGGGTGTCTTCGTCGAGCAGGCTGAAGAGCGATTTGAGGGCCTGCCCCGCCAGTTCGGAAGGGGGGATGTCGAGGAGGGCCGCCGCCGTGGGGTTGGCGTAGTGAACCAGCAAATCGGGGGTCAGGGCCACCAGGGCGTCACTGACGCTGTTGAGGATGGCCCCGAGCCACCGCTCCTGGTCTCGGATCCGGGCGTCGGCCTTGCTCTTGTAGAGGGCCACGTCGAGGGTCGTTTGAAGTTCCCTTTCTTTGAAGGGCTTAATGATATAGGCCAGGGGTTGGGCGACCTTAGCCCGCTCCAAAGTGTTCGGGTCTGAATAGGCCGTGAGGAATATCGAGGGAATTTGGTACCGTTCTAGGAGGATCTTGCCCGTCTCGATGCCGTCGAGGTCGCCTTCTAGGAGGATGTCCATCAGAACGAGATCGGGTCGCTCCCGCGCGCAGAATTCGAGGGCCTCAGTCCCCGAAGTGCAACTTCCCAAGACATCGTAGCCGAAGGATTTGAGCCGTCGCTGGAGGTCAAAGGTGATGATCTTTTCATCCTCGACAATGAGGATGCGCTCTCCTTGCATTCCGGACTCCCTCTGCTCATTGTAGGCGAAAATCCCCAGCTTGCAAACGGAAAGAGACGGCCTTACAGTTACAGGGTGTGTCGGGACTTGGTCGAAAATCAAAATTGGTTACTTTTTTTATCATAATCCCATTGCACACACAGAAGGCCTCGGATTAGAATCGCTCTATTCTGCATTCGAAGCACAAGGAGGGAAGAGTGTTCATCAAACAGGATCCCATGAGGCGGGTCCTCTACTCCCTGGTTCCGATCTTCGTGTGGTCGGCATACCTGTACGGGTGGCGCATCGTCGCTCTCACCGCATTCGTGTATTTGTTAGGCATCCTGGCCGAATACATCTTTGAGAAAGGGAAGAACAAGAAGGTGAGCGAAGCCGTCCTCGTGACGTGTGGACTCTACGCCTTGTCGCTTCCCCCCGCTGTTCCCTTCTGGGCCGCTGGCGTCGGCATCCTCTTCGCCGTCATCTTCGGAAAGGAGGTCTTCGGTGGATTCGGGCGCAACGTCTACAATCCGGCCATCACCGGACGGACCTTCGCCTACATCTCCTTCCCCCTGATGCTCCAGACCACCTGGATGATCCCCGGCAACTTCGGCCTGGGCGGCGGCATGAACCGCCTCATCCAAGGAAGCACCGGAGCCGAGGCCATTTTTATGCTCGTGCTGGTGGCCGTCGTGTACTGGGTGATCGTGAAGAACGAAGGCAAGACCAAGCCCGTGATCATCGCCGCGATCGTGGCCGTGCTGCTGACCGTCGCCTTCTACGTGACCGTGGCCTACGCCTTCCCCTACCACAAGGGACTGATCCGCAACACCTTGAATGAAATTGATGCCGTGGCCATGGCAACGCCCATCGAAATCTACCGGGGCCTGGCCCAACAGAACAACTGGCATCAGACTGTCAGCATTTTCGGTTCCCCCGTGGGCCTCGAAAACAACGATCCGTGGGCCCTCTTCTTCGGCATTCGGGTTGGTTCGGCGGGCGAGGGGGCCATCTTCCTCATCCTGCTGGCGGCCCTCTATCTGCTGTGGACCAAGACCGCCAACTGGCGGCCCATGCTCCTGACCTTTGTCAGCGCCCTGGGTCTCACCATCGCCTTCTATTACTCCGGACTCATGGATCACCGGTTCCCCGTCTTTGCCGCCCACCGTCTCAGCGGCACCTCGGCCCAGCAGTGGGCCGATATCGCGGGGTTCCTGATGGCCGGCTCCCTCCTGTACGCCGCGGTCTTCATGGCCACCGACCCCGTGTCGGCGCCCAAAAAGGTCTGGTCCCAGTACCTCTACGGAATCATCATCGGTGGCCTGACCATTTCGATCCGCGTCTTTGCGGGCTTCCCCGAGGGTGTGAGCTTCGCCATACTCACGGCCAACACCTTCGCATCGCTCCTCGATGAGATCATGCCCGTCAACAAGAAGAAGCCCGCCAAAGGTGCCAAACCCGCCGTTGAGGGAGGTGCGTCATGAAACTCAACAAGGACGGCCACGTCTTCACCATCCTGTTCACCTTCGTCTGTACCGTGGTGCTGGTGTTTCCCCTGACCCTTGCCTACGTGGGCACCAAGCCCATCGCCGACGATTACTGGCGCCTCCAGCACTACGTCAAAACGCTGCAATCGATGGGGATCCCGGCCGACGTGCTGCATCCCGCCGAGGCCAAGGCGGCCTACGAGAAGCTCGAGAAGTACACCATAGGCACGTTCACCAAGGACTCCGCCGGTAAGGACATCGTCGAATACGCGCCCATCGATTTCTCGGGCATTGCCCAGAACCCCGCCAAACTGGTGCTCCTCCCCATCAAGGACGAGGTCATCAACAAGGCCCTCCAGGACACCAGCTACACCGGCAACCTGCCCGTGTTCTTCTACGTGACCGAAGTGGATGGTCAGAAGAGGTTCGGCGGCGACTTCACCGGCCCTGGACTCTGGGGCAATGTCTCGCTCGCCGTGGGCGTCAACGCCACCGGTGACCAGCTGACCGGCATGCGGGTCCTCTTCAACGTGGAAACCCCCGGTTTGGGCGGACGCATCGGGGAAACCTGGTTCACCGACCAATTCAAGGATAAGAAGCCCGGTACGGGCATGGTGTTCAACCAGGCCGGCGCCAGCGCCGAGAACGGGTTCGACGCCATAGCGGGGGCCACGATCTCCTCCACCGCCGTGAAAGACACCATCAACCAGAGGGGCCTCGTCCTGCTCAAGGCCCTGATCGCTCAAAAGGGAGGCACGAAGTGAGCACCCCCACCTACAAGCAGGTCTGGAAGGAAAACCTGAACATGAACAACCCTGTTCTTGTTCAGGTCCTTGGCATCTGCTCGACCCTGGCGGTCACCAACAAGGTCGTCAACACCCTGATCATGACCGTGGGCGTGTCCCTGGTCACCGCCTTCGCCAGCTACACTCTCTCGTGGATTCGGCACCTGATCGCCCGGCGCGTCCGGATGATCTTCCAGGTGCTGGCCATCACCTTCTACGTCGTTTTGCTTCAGTTGATCTTGAACGCCTTCGCCCCCGAAGTGGCCCGGTCCCTCGGGCCGTACGTGGGCCTCATCATCACGAACTGCATCGTCATGGGCCGAACTGAGACCTTTGCTCCCGCCAACCCCCCGCTCATTTCGTGGTGGGATGGCTTCACCAGCGGCCTGGGCTATATGCTCGTCCTGGGCACCATGTCTCTGATCCGGGAACCCCTGGCCTTCGGTACCATCGCCGACATCCCGATCTTCCCGCCCGAATACGTTTCCAGCGGGAATAACTGGACGATCGCCATCATGGCCCCCAGCGCCTTCTTCCTGGTCGCCATCATCATCTGGGTCTTCAAGACAAGGGCCCTCAAGGTTGAAGCGGCGGCCAAGGCGCCCAAGCCCGCCACCGCCGGAGGTACGAAATGAGTTACGTTGATCCCATCACCCTGCTGTTCGCCTCGATCTTCACGTCGAACATTCTGCTGGCGAACTTCCTGGGCACCTGTTCCTTCATCGCCATCTCCAAGGACATCGGCTCGGCCAACGGCCTGGGCATCGCGGTCATCGTGGTGCTCGTCCTCAGCTCGGCCATCAGCTGGCCCATCCTCCACTACGTGCTCGTGCCGTTCAACATGATCTACCTCGACCTGTTCGTGTACATCATCGTGGTGGCAGCCGTGGTCCAGGCCCTGGAAATGATCATTGAACGGGTGTCGCCGGCGCTCTACATGAGCCTGGGGATCTACCTGCCCTTGATCGTGGCCAACTGCGCCATCCTCGGTGTGGTGCTGTTCATGGAAATCCGCAACTACGACTTCTTCCAGGCCGTTATCTTCGGGCTCGGCTCGGGGATTGGCTGGTGGCTGGCCATCGTGGCCGCGGCTGCCATGCGCAAGAAGATCGACAAGTCTCCGGTTCCCGCCGGGCTTCAGGGCCCCGGCATCACGCTGATCACCATGGGGTTCATGGCCATGGCCTTCGTCGGATTCTCCGGAATCCTTCGCGTCCAGTAAGGAGTAGCCTGAATGACAGTCGATATTCTGATTTATCAAACGCTGCTGGTCGGCGGCGTCAGCGTCCTGATGGCCGTCATGATCTCCATCATCGACGGCATCGTGAACAACTACGGCGACGTCGTGGTCGACGTGAACGGCAAGAAGCAGATGACCGTCAAGGGCGGGAGCAAGCTCCTGGGGACCCTGGCCGACCAGGGCATCTTCCTGCCGTCGGCCTGCGGGGGCCGCGGAAGCTGCGGCGCCTGCAAGTGCCAAGTCGATTCCGATGTCGGGCCGCATCTTCCTACCGAGACTCCCTACATGACCGACAAGGAGATCAAGGAGAACGTTCGTCTGGCCTGCCAGGTGAAGGTGAAGGCCGACATCCGGGTCAACATTCCCGAAGAGCTCTTCAACATCAAGAAGCTGGAATGCGTGGTCGAGAAGATCACCGACCTCACCTACGACATCAAGGAAGTCCTGGTCCGGATGCCCGCCGGCACCGACCTGAACTACGTTTCGGGCCAGTACGGCCAGTTTGAGGTGCCCAAGTACGGCGACATCAAGGAGCCGACGGCCCGGGCCTACTCCTTCAGCTCGAACCCCCAAATGAAGGAACACATGGAGTTCCTGATCCGGCTCGTCCCCGGGGGAGCGGTCACCACCTACGTGCACAAGTTCCTCAAAGAGGGCCAGAAGGTGAACATTGTGGCCCCGGTCGGCGACTTCAACGTCAAAGATACCGGCGCAGCCATGATCTGCGTGGCTGGTGGGTCGGGGATGGCCCCGTTCAAGTCGATCTTCAACGACATGATCGCCAAGGGAACCATGGGTCAGCGGCCCATCTGGTACTTCTTCGGCGCCCGGACGACCAAGGACATGTACTACCTCGACTGGCTGTGGAGCCTCGACAAGAAGTACGAGAACTTCCACTTCGTGCCGGCCCTATCTGAGCCTCAGCCCGGCGAGAAGTGGGACGGTGCCACCGGCCTGATTACGAACGTCTTGGACGATTACCTGGTGAACAAGATCCCCGACAGCGTTCCCAAGGAAGGCTACCTTTGTGGCTCCCCCGGGATGCTCGACGCGTGCATGGTGGTCATGAAGAAGAACAAGATGGCCGAAGACAAGATTTACTTCGACAAGTTCGCCTAAGGGGGCCGATGATGAAACAGACAGAAGATCTGAAAAAGGCGCACGCCAATATGCAGGCCGGGGTGATCACCGTCGAAGGTTTCTTGGGATTTGACAATCGGCTGCTTTCGGAGATTATCCAGCACGACGAAGAAGAATTTGCCCGGCTGGGTCTCGATTGGGACGTGGTGGCCGCGAAACTTCACGAACTGCTCAAGAAGGGTTCGGCAGGACTGGGCGAACCGACCACTGTGGACAAAACCTGGCTCATTCGGGTCGACGAGACCCGGGGGACGTTGCCGTCGCCCTGGGATGGGGAAGGGATCTTCCACAAGGTGAACTGCGAAGTGCGACGGCTCGACAAGACGGGCAAGCCCGAGGGGAAGATCCTCCTTTACAACGAGCTGAGCCTTAACCTTCTGGAGAAGCACCACTTCCTGCAGGGCCGCGGAAGCCATTTCCGGCTGGAGCCCGCCGACATCAAGACGATTTTGGGTTTCTGGGACCGAACTTAACCCCCGTCTCTCCTCTTGATCGTGAGCCGCTCCTCGGGAGCGGCTTTTCTTTTGCCCCAACCCCAGGGCCCCGGGGGGCGGTTCCCAGAAAAAGCGGAAGAATTCCGGTAAACTACGGGTGAAGGGTTCATACTTACGGACAGAACCTGATAACTTGACAGAGATTAATAAATCGTCTCAGAGTATTTTTTGAGCTTTTCCGGCAACGCGGGGCGATTCCTAAGGAGTGAGATCATGACGAAGGTTACTTGGATTGGGATGATGACTTTGGTGCTCCTGGCCAGTGCTTGTTCGCCACCACCAAAACCCACCCCCGCGGCTCCCCCGGCCCCCGTCGTTGTCAAAGAAGGGGTTCTCACCTACGTTTCGGGTGAGGTTTCGGCCCAGGTCAATGGGACTTGGTCCCCCGTCGACACCGGTGACAAAGTGTCGGAGTCGTCGACCATCAAGACGGACAAGAACTCCAGTTGTGACCTGCAGTTTGGGCAGTTGGGAGTCTTGCACATCGCCGAAAACTCGGTGGTGGCCTTGAAGACGGTGGGGCTCTCGGACTCGAAGAAGGCCGTCGACCTGCAGCTGGTTTCGGGCGTCGTTACCGCGAAAGTGTCGAAGCTGCTTCAGGATCAGCGGTTCCAGGTCAGTACCAGCACCGTTGTTTGTGGTGTCCGCGGAACCCGCTTCATGGTCTCCCAGAAGAAAAATGAGAAAACGTCGATTGCCGTCGCCGAGGGTAGCGTGGCCCTGGTCCCCCCGACCTACGATCCGAAGGTGCTCGAGAACCTCACGGACAATCCGGAACAGGCCGCGGTGGTGAAGGATGCCATGGAAAAGATCCTGGCGTCTTCGCCGACGGTCACCGTGGGGAAGGAAGTTGAAGTCACCAAGGCGCAGATG